>JAQUZN010000049.1:4448-11374 GCA_028691315.1 Candidatus Izemoplasmatales bacterium
TTAATCTCTGCAGTTACCATTGTTATTCTTACGATTATCTTAAACAGAACATTTCTGTTAGATAAAAATGGAAATGGAGAATAATATTATGGAAAAAAACAAATATCAAAAATTAAAAACTAGAAATAAGATATCACAAATATTGATATGGACATTTTTATTAATTGCTTTGTTCATATTCTCAGTTCCATTTTTAATTATGATTGCAAGTTCATTTGAAGAGTTTAGTTACGTTTTACCATATCCTCCTAAGATTTTTCCGACTAGTCTTGATTTCTCAGCTTATAAGTATGTATTGACACAGCACAATTTTTTAATTGCTTTAAAAAATAGTGTTATCAATACTTCGATTACCGTTGTGGTGGCAGTATTTATTTCTTCACTTTCAGCATATGGGTTTTCAAGAATCGAATTTCCAGGAAGAGAAGTACTCTTTGGAATCTATTTGTTCACATTAATGATGCCGGGATTTCTGAATATTATCCCTCAATTCATCGTATTAAAAAATATTACGTTTATTCCTGGTTTATCGAATGGATTAGTAGGAAGTAGATTAGGATTAATTTTGATTTATACTGCCACAAGTGTTTGTGGACACACTTTTTTCTTAAGAAGTTTCTTTAAAAGTGTTCCGATGGCCTTATCAGAGTCAGTTGTCGTTGATGGTGGCGGTCATTTTTCAATCTTCTTTAAAATTATCCTTCCATTGTCAACACCAGCCATAGGGACAATGGGTATCTTTGCTTTGCAAGGATTTTGGGAAGAGTATTTTACAGCAAAAGTTTTGGTTGGCGGTAATGAAGCAATGATTACCTTACCTTTACTATTGCAAAGGTTAAATGGAGAACATGCTACAAGATGGGAATGGGTATTTGCCGCATCAATACTAGCTTTAATTCCAATTATCATTCTTTTTATTGTATTTCAAAGAAAATTAGTTATAGGTGGATTAACTCAAGGAGCGGTTAAAGAATAAAGTAAAGGAAGAAACATATGAAAAAAGACATTATTTCTAGTAAAGCACAATATTTACTAGGTGACTTGATTGAAATGAGAATTCCAATGGTGAAAGTACCAACAGATCTGATTGAAATCAACACTTATCAACTATATATGAAAATCGACATGAGTTATACATACGAGTTTAAAGAAATCGCAAAGGGCAAAGTAGAATTAATCATAAAAATATATCCACTAGGAACTGGCAATTATGGACTTGAAGTTATCATTGGCTCTCAATTGTATGAAACGGCTTTTGATGTAGTATCTAAACAAAGTGATTGTATTCGGTATGGATTCTTAAGTGATTTTACTAGTGAAGATAATGATTCATCTGATATTGAATATCTGACCAGATTACACTTGAATGCCGTTCAATTTTATGATTGGATGTATACCCATGATCATTTGATTTCCAAAGATACATTGTACACAGATCCGCTAGGAAGACCAACAAATCTAGATGTTATTAAAATGAAAATTAAAAAATGTATGGAATCTGGTATACGACCTTTTGCATATGGTGCAGTTTATGCTTCAAGTAAAGCGTTGTTTAATAGCCATCCAAATTGGGGACTTTACACTGTAGATAAAGAACCTCTAACCTTTTTTGATTGGTTAAATTTTATGAATATCCAGAAAGATAATGGGTGGAGTGATTACATCATTAATCAATTTTCACTTACAATGAAAGAATTAGAATTTCAAGGAATTCATATGGATACTTATGGCTTTCCTAAGACGGTTTGTGATTCGTTTGGAAATACATTTTCGCTATCTGAGGTTTTTCCTGATTTGATTAATAGAGCTAGTATTGAGTCTAAAAAAATTAACCCTGCAAATGGCGTCATTTTTAACTGTGTAAATAACTGGCCAGTAGAAAAAGTCGCAAGTTCTCTTCAAGATACGATATATATTGAAGTATGGCCACCTCATGATACATATTTCGATTTATATCGTTTAATTCGTGAGGCGAAGATGATGAGTCACAACTTTGTGGTCTTAGCAGCGTATATTCACCCCTTTAAAGATGCTTTATCTGGTGATGAAGTATTGCATGCGGAAAATGCATTGCTGCTTACAAATGCGGTTATTAACGCTTCTGGAGGTACGCAATTAGTATTTGGCGAGAATTATGGAATTCTATGTGATAGTTATTATGCAAAATACGCATCAGTTAGTGATTCGTTTAAAGAAAAAATCAGAGATTATGCAGATTATCTTGTTCGATATGCTGACTTATTATATAAAGATGAAGGCACGGATGTCTCGATGACATCAACAGATGGAATCAACGAAGATATCTTATTTAATTCCAGTAAAGCGTCTTTTTCATCTGTTGGAAAGGAATTTTGTGTGTGGACGATTATCCGGGAATCACATATCTTAATTTCAGTTCAGCTTATCAATCTAGTTTCTAATAACAGTTTATGGAACCAGCCGAAGGAATCTAGTCAATCTATTGATGATATCGAAATGGTAGTCAAAATAAATCGTGTCGTTAAAGGAATCTTTTGCGCTTCTCCTGATCATATGATGAAAGCAAAAATGTTAGATTTTCGTTTTGAAAAAACAAGTAGAGGACGAGAATATTTTGTTAAAATTCCTAAACTAATCAATTGGAATACAGTTTGGATAGAAATGGAGTAAAAAATGAAACTTTTTACCTATCATACTGAAATTTTACCAAAAGTAAGATTTATTGGCCGAATCAATTTCAAAGTTCCTTGGAAACATTTCTCTAGAATTATTGATGAATACATTATGTATATCATCAAGGATGGAGATATTTACATTAAGGAAAACGGGATTGAATATCATCTTAAAACGGGAGATGTTTTTATTCTTGAGCCAAATCTTCAACATGTTGGGTATAAAAGTGCAATTTGTGATTATTATTATATTCATTTTAAACACGAAGGCTTAAAAATATCTTCAAGAGACAATGAAGAGGATTTTGCAGATTTGATGGAAAAAAGACGCAAATGCCTAATATGTAATAACTTGATTGAGGAGAATTCTAGTGATCCTATCACTTATCTTCCAAAATGTATGAACTTAACCATTGGACCAATTGTCCAAGAACTAAAAAGCATCACATATTTATATAATCGACGAGAAGAGTTTTACAAACTCCATACCTCTACAAGGGTCCATAGTTTTTTATTAAACCTTTCTCACGAGATGCTTTTGAATCATTTATCTATTTTGTCGACATCATCTAGCAAGAAAAGCGAGATTATTGCCGAAAACATTTTAAATTATATAAATCATCATTATATGGAAAAAATAACCAGTGTATCGATTGAAGAAATGTTTGAAGTTAATTTTGACTACATCAATCGGATTTTCTCTAAAATAACCGAGAATACGATCTTCAAATACATTAATCAATTGAGAATAAACAATGCAAAGCAATTAATTGAAACAAGTAACTTGAGTTTTGGTGAAATTGCTTATCTTGTTGGCATTGAAGATAGATATTACTTTACAAGGCAATTTCACAAAATGACGAATTTAACTCCAACCCAATACTACAATTTAACACATGAGAAAAAGGAGTCACTTTAAATGAACCCATTTCAAAATGAACAGAGGAGGACTCCGATAGGTTTATTTATCTACCTATTGATTTCAAAACTTCTCCTATTTATTTTATTGAATCTCTTGTTTGTCCTAACGAGTATTCCTCTGTTTACCTTACCACAATCGATCTATTCATTAAATAAATCAATATCATATATCTTATCAGGAGGAGAAGAATCGATTATAAAAGTCTATTTTAAAGCTTTTAAGATGGATGTTCTTTATTCTTTTTGTGTAGGCTTATTATCAATTATCATCTTATCAGGGCTAGGATATGCAGCCTTTTTTTACTATTTAAACTCAGAACAGTGGTATTACCTTTTCTTATTTTTCTTATTGGTAATCCTTTTTTTAATCAGTTATTCTATCTTTATGTATTCATATTTGATGTTAATATCTGTTAAATTACCACTAAAATCAATCTTAAAAAATGCGATTATTCTAACGTTTTCTTTTCCTAAAGAGAGTATCGTTGGGACGGTTGGATCACTTTCTGTTTTGGTATTGGGAGCACTTTATTTTCCTTATTCAACGCCATTTTTGTTGTTGCTAGTGTTCTCTATATCCTGTTTTATATCGTCCTTTTTTTGCTTATCGGTGATTCAAAAAAATATTATTTTGAGGAGGCAATAATGGAAAAAAAATGGTGGAAAGAATGTGTTGTATATCAAATATACCCTCGTAGTTTTAAGGACTCAAACCACGATGGAATTGGTGACATTTTAGGAATAATTGAAAAAATCGATTATTTAGTGTGGCTCGGAGTGAAAGCTGTTTGGTTAAACCCAGTCTATGATTCACCAAATGACGATATGGGATATGACATCCGTAATTACGAGAAAATAATGGCTGAATTTGGCTCAATGGCTGATTTTGATAAACTTCAATGTGAACTACATAAAAATGGTATTAAACTGATAATGGATTTGGTCGTTAATCATTCTTCTGATGAGCATCACTGGTTTGTAGAATCCAAAAAGTCTCTTGATAATCCTTATCGTGATTATTATATTTGGAGAAAAGGATTTAAAAATAAAGAACCAAATAATTGGTCCTCTTTTTTTACGCCTTCCGCTTGGAAATATGATGAGTTAACTGATGAGTGGTTTTTACATTTGTTTTCTGAAAAGCAACCTGATTTAAATTGGGAAAATCCAACACTTAGAAATGAAATTTATCAAATGATAAACAGATGGTTTGATAAAGGCGTCGACGGTTTTAGAATGGACGTCATCAATTTGATTGCTAAAAAGCCTGGACTTCCAAATGGCACAAAAAACAGTTCCGATAAATATGTTTTTTCAGATGAGCATTTTGCAATGCAACCGAAATTAACTGACTATTTGACAGAGATGAGAAAAAACTGTTTTGAAAATAGAGATTGTATGTGTGTGGGAGAAACGCCGTTTGTCACAACTCAAAATGCAAATTCAATTGTGGATAGCAATTCTTTACTCGATATGATTTTTCATTTTGAATTAATGGATATCGATGGATTAAATGGAAAATGGAATGTGATTCCTTTTGACATTTTAAAATTCAAAAAAATGATGATATCTTGGCAAAAAGCACTTCCTTGGAATAGCCTTTTTTGGTCGAATCACGATCAACCCAGAACAGTTTCAAGATTTGGAGATGATTCAAGCGAATTTAACCGGACTCAATCGGCAAAAATGCTAGGAGTCTGTCTTCATCTATTAAAGGGGACTTCATTCATTTATCAAGGCGAAGAAATAGGGATGACTAATGTTGCGTTTTCATCTAAATCGGAGATTAGGGATATAGAAAGTATTCAATTTCTGAAGAATGCTGAAAATGGTAATTTTGTCGATTATGCATGGAATGGAATTTTAAAAAAAGGTAGAGATAATGCCAGAACACCGATGCAATGGGACGATTCAAATCAAGCAGGTTTTTCTGATGTGACACCTTGGATTATTGTGAACCCAAACTATAAAATGATTAATGTCGCCAGTCAAATGAAAGATGAGTTTTCAGTTCTACATTTTTATAAAAAACTTATTACCCTTAAAACCAGCAGCAACGCTCTTGTATACGGAGATTTTGAAACCATTGATATCGATAACCCTGATTTCTTTATATATAGCAGACAAGACGAATTTGAGGTATATTATGTCATATGCAATATGACCAAAATCGAAAGAGTATTACTCATTAAAGAGGATATTTTAAGTAACGAAATTGTACTCGCTAATTATGATAACAAATCAAAAACATTTTTGCCATTTGAAACGAGAGTATATAAGATGATCAAAAGGTAATTGGGTAAAAAATATAAATTCCACACCGATATTGGTGTGGGATTTAAAATATTATTTGAAAAACACATAAGTGATTCCATCGTTTCCTTTACGGTAATCAGAATCAGTTTGAATTAGCTTTTGATATAAACGTATCGTTTCATCAAATCCCATCGGAGTTGAAATGGCTTCTCCAGGAATATATGCTTTGACGATTCCTTGTCGATATTTCTTTTCAATCTCGGCTCTGCAAGCGATTTTAATTAAGCCACCTTTACCAGTAGAACCGTATCCATGAATAATCTTGATTACGGAACTATTGTTTTTACTCAGTTTAATAAACATCTCTAAACTTTGAAGTGCAACTTCAACACTAGGTAAGCCATGATGAATATCAAATTCTTTCAAAGTTATCACTCCGTTTCATTGCTTTTTACTTTATTATACTTTAAAACACATATATTGTATAGTTTTAAGGCATAACATTATAAGAACAAAACATTAAATCAGTTACGATAATCGGTTTAATAACCCTCTTTTTGATGAATTATCGTTACAATATCATTAAATCAAATATATTTGCACGAAATGTTTGCTATTATAAGGAAAATAGTGTATTATAACTATGACGTAATATAAATGTGGAACGAAATTAGGATAACAAAGTTACCTCAATTACAATTATACAATTTGTAAAAAGTCAAAAATTATATAAGGAGGTAACAAACATGACTGGTAAAGTAAAATGGTTCAACGCTGAAAAAGGGTTCGGATTCATCACAGATGAAAATGGAAAAGATATTTTTGCACATTTTTCTCAAATTCAAAAAGATGGATACAAAGCACTTCAAGAAGGCGAAGCTGTAAGTTTCGACGTGACTGAAGGACAAAAAGGCCCTCAAGCATCAAACATCGTAAGTTTATAATTTACAACTAAAAAGCCGATTTCGGCTTTTTTTTTATTTAATAGGAAATTGTATTTTACAAACTGATAGAAGTAGAAAACAAAAAAGCCTACAGGTTGTAGGCTTGAAAGGATGAAGTTAAGGAATTATTTTATGTGTTTAATCTTATTATACA
>JAQUZN010000236.1 GCA_028691315.1 Candidatus Izemoplasmatales bacterium
ATCTATCATCAGGTCCTAATGCATATACTAATGTATCAATCTCTTGATTAGAAAACAAGGAATCTAGTTCTTCTTCTGTCATTTCAAATAAATTTCCAAATGAGAGATGAAATTCTTTTGGAATAATGTTATCTTCAGTCAATTCATTTGGTAAAGCAATACTAGACACTTTTACCAATTTTTTAAGAAAATCTAGTCCAGCATAATATCCTAAAAATCCGGTTCCACCCGCAATAAAAACGTGTTTAACTAAATTTTCCATAAATTACACATGAAAAAGAATAGCAATCAAAATCATAACTGATAAAATGCGGTGGGCATACAACCAATATTTATTTTTAGGCTTCATAAAAGCGCCAAATGAACCTAGTATAGCTTGAAGTACCATAAATCCTGCAGCAATGACACCAGTAATACTTAAGCCTCTACTTGTAAACTGAATGATGAAATGGGTCAATATGAAAGCAATTGTTAGAAACCCAAATAAACGGTGATTCTTAATGATTAATTTCATTATCCAGATATATATCTTATAAAATTTAGGATACTTTCTTAATGTTTTTCCAAACTTCTTATTGATAAATTTTAATACATAATTTGCGACACTAAGTCCATAAAATATAATAATCAGCGCGCCAGTAAATTCTCCAAATTCTTCTGCCATAATTAATCCCCTTTTTATACAATATCATACTCTTATAATAACTCAATTTCAAGAACTTTGCATACTGAATTCAAAAAATATCGTTAAATATTTATGTCGATTATAAATTAATAATTTTTCTTGTATATTATCCGAAAATTTCATATAATTAAATCTGTACTTTGAACTTCAAAGTAAAAAAATGTTCTAACTTTAGAAAGGTGAATTTTAAGATGAAACCAAAACGTAAAAAGCTACTAATTATCATTTTATCAATTTTAACTATATACCTTGTAATTATCATATTTCCAAAGCCTCAGAGCGTAGATGGAGTAAATCCACTTGTCATCAAAGATGGAGCAATGCCTGTCCTAATCGCTCACGGAGGTGGAAACAGAGAGTTCCCTGATAACACGCTAGAAGCCTTTTATAATGCATATAGTGTCGATCAAAACGTGATGATGGAAACAGATGTGTCAGTCACCAAAGATGGAGTAGTTATTCTGTCACATGATACTACTCTTGACCGAAAAACGAACTTAACTAATTCAAATATCATCGATATCAATTATTCTGATTTAATCTCGAACGAAGTAAACTTTGGCTTTGCAAACAGAGTAACGAATGGGTACAATATAACTGGTGATTTTATCGAATATACAAATTACCTTGGAGATACCGTAACACCACTTGATGTAACGTATCCTGAAGGAATATTACCTAGAAATGATACGGTATTTTTAGCAACAACTTTAGAAGAACTAATTACTAGTTTTCCAAACAACCTAATCAATGTTGAAATAAAACAATCTGGAGAAACCGGGCTTCTCGCTTTATCAAAAGTAATGGAGTTAATGACTTCACTTGATGATGAATATCATACATTTTCAAGAACCGTGATTGCATCATTTCATAAAGAGATATATCAAGAAATGATCCGAATTCAAAAGGAAGATCATCCTAATTTACTATATTCACCAGAAGCTAAAGGTGTTACTAAATTTTTTATCCTTCATACGTTAATGTTAGATACTTTTTATTTTGATAAAGTATCCGTATTGCAAGTCCCAACAGATGAATACGGCCTAAACCTATCGACAAAAGCATTTATTCAAACTGCCCA
Organism: Candidatus Izemoplasmatales bacterium; assembly: GCA_028691315.1. GTDB lineage: Bacteria > Bacillota_I > Bacilli_A > Izemoplasmatales > Hujiaoplasmataceae > JAHIVB01. The sequence continues at coordinate 1,767 of JAQUZN010000236.1, forward strand.
CGACCATAATATCGCTGTTCATTACTGGACAATTGACGATCCAATTATTATGCGTATGCTTATTGAAAATGGAGCTGATGGAATAATGACAAATATCCCTAGTTTATTAAAAACTGTAATTGATGACTATAACTAAAAAATAGAGCATAAGCTCTATTTTTTTATTAACTCACTAATTTTTTGACTAACGATGGATGCGATTAGTTCATGCCCAAATGGAGTTGGATGAATTCCATCCCACATAATTACATCTTTCCCGTATTTGAAAGCAGCTTCAGCCATCAAACCATCTAGTGGAATAAATTCATCTGCAAATTCTAACGCAAGAGACCTTACAACATGGATAGCTGCATCAACCTCATGACGCCAGCTTGCTTGAAAATCATCTGAAACAAGAAGATACGGTTCAATTAACAAAATTTTTGTGTTTGGAAGTTGCTTTTTTGTTTTTTCAAGAAGCGTCTTATAGTTGTTTTTGAAATTTTCAAATGTATCAGTGCTTAAATTGGAATAACGGTGCCAAATATCATTCACTCCTACAAGAATTGATAGAACATCTGGTTTCAAAGCAACAGTATCTTCATCCCATCTTAAAAGAAGATCAATAGTTTTGTTTCCACTAATTCCTTTATTGATAATTATTGCATTTGGATACATTTTAGAAATGTTATTAACATATCCATCGCCTAAGTCATTGTTTATGAATCTGTTACAATCTGTAATACTATCTCCTTGAAATAAAATAACCGG
>JAQUZN010000050.1 GCA_028691315.1 Candidatus Izemoplasmatales bacterium
TAATTTATCATAAAGAGGTAGTCTTACCTGAAGGATTTCTAAAAGATAAACTAATTTTACATTTTGGTGCAGTGGATCAAGAAGCCAAAGTATATATAAATGATGAACTAGTCAAGTGTCATTTGGGAGGATTTACTCCTTTCAAAGTAGATATCGAAAATTTTGTAGAAAACAATCATTTCGCTTTGAAAGTAGTGGTAAATGACATTACAGATACATCGTTTAGACAAACTGGAAAACAAAGAATAAAAAGAGGCGGAATATTCTATACCCCTCAATCAGGCATATGGCAAACAGTTTGGTTGGAAAGTGTGCCAAAAAGTTACATAAAAGATATTTTGATTACAACTGATTTTGATGCATTTAAAGCAAAGATTAAAATTGTAAAAGATACAGAAGAAGTAATATCTGGCAAAATAAAACTAATATATAAAAACAAAGTAATTCACGAACAAGATATTCAAAATGATGAAGTCGAAATGAAAATTTTGGATATGAAATCATGGACTCCAGAAAGTCCAAATCTTTATGATTTTGAAATAAGTTATGGAGAAGATTTAGTCCAAGGATATTTTGGTATGCGTAAGTTCGAACGAAAACCAGATAAAAATGGCATCATGCGTTTTTATCTCAATAACAAACCATATTTCTTATCAGGTGTTCTGGATCAGGGGTATTACCCAGATGGACTATTAACTAATCCTAGTGATGAAGCTTATATATATGATATTTTGACAATGAAAGACTATGGATTCAATTTTTTGCGTAAGCATATAAAAATTGAATCACTAAGATGGTATTACCATTGTGACCGGTTAGGCATGATTGTTTGGCAAGATATGATCAATGGATCTACAAGCAAAGATGTTAAAGTCCATCATGTCTTATCAATGTTAAATATCAATTTGAATGATAAATGTTATGCCTTTTTTGGTAGAAAAGATAAGCCGGGTAGAATTCAGTACATGATTGAACTAGATGAAATGCTAAATTATCTTAAAAATATCACATGTATTTCGACCTGGGTACCTTTTAACGAGTCATGGGGACAGTTTCATGCTTTAGACGTAGAAAGACATGTAAGAAAATTTGATTCAACGAGGCTTATTGATCATGCTAGTGGTTGGTCAGATAGAAAGGGCGGGGATTATCACAGCCGTCATTTCTATTTCAAAAAATTCTCTTTTCCAATTAAAAAGGCCAAAAAGAGAATTTTGGCACTAACTGAATTTGGTGGATATAGTTTAAGACTTCGAGAACATAGTTTTAATCCTGAAGATATATTTGGATATAAAATATACAATACAGAAAAAGAACTAAATAACGCAGTAGAAGCCTTATATGTAGACCAAGTATATCCACAAATAAAAAATGGGTTAAATGTTTTGGTTTATACCCAAGTTTCTGATGTAGAAGATGAAGTAAATGGATTCTTTACATATGACAGAGAAATATTAAAGATTGATATAGCTATGATGAAACAAATTAATAAGACATTAAGTGATAAATTCATTGAGTCTTGTAAAAGATAAGATTACCTAGTGATATTCTTTTAGAAATGGAGACATATGAAAAACTTACAAAAATCGATTGTTATTGTTTTCTTATCTAGTTTTATATTTCTAACTAGCATATGTGTCTTTGGATGGTATACCGTATATCGAGTGATTGATATCACAATTACAGATGTAAGTGAACCTTACATATTAGAATTATTATATCCAATTGACTCAGCGCCAATTCTTACCGAAGAAGAAATTTCCGCAAAATTGTCAGACACATATAACATTTCCGCATTTGTTGACTCAATGAATGGCTATATTGACGAGGATGGATTTGGATCTTCTAAATTGTATAGTGATGTTCAGTGCCTATTTACTGCAAGTGGTGATAATGGTTATATTTTTAGTTACACTTCTCTTCCCCCAACTACTTACAAAATTGCGCTAATTTTTGAGGATGGGACAATTACATCAACTTCAATTATTACTCAATCCTTAATCCGTGCAGAGATCTCATTTGATGGGGTTACACTTGGTTTTGAAGAGTTTGATCATATTCAGATTGTGCTTTTAGAGTCACCTGTAAGCTGGAACTATTATTTCACGAAAGTTATTTTTCAAATTATGTTCATCATTGTATTAATTGCAATTGAAATGCTAATTTTATTTCATTTTGGTTTCAAAGGAAAGATTTTCTATATAAAAATGGGGCTGTTATATACTGTATTTTACTCAATATCAAATGTGTTGCAGCTGATTCGAGAGAAGACCATGCTAGATGATGTTTCATTATATCTTCCTTACTTGAACATCCTAATTATTGGTTCGATTATCGTCTTTGAAACGAGAGTACTAGCAAAGAAGTATCGTCATCAAACTAGTTTAAAAACGTTTATTTATGTTGTTTTAGCAAATGCTTTTTTAATTGCTTTTTCTATTTGGATATATCAAACTGGCTTTTTTTTGAATATTATTCTGTCTTAGTAATTGATGTTTCATCGATATCACTACCAATTATGATGGTAACTAAACACGTAATTATAATTTTATAACCATAAAAAAAGCATTGTAGCCTTCTACAATGCTTTTTTCTAACAATATTACTAAGAGAGAGATTCGATTTCTAGTTTTAATTGGTTTACAAATTCTGCTTTAGTAATAACACCTTGAGCAAATAAATCATAAATAGGTCCTAATTGTTCCATACCAAATCCACTAGGCATATCATTTTGCCACCATGAATAAGCTTTACCTGATTGTACCCATTTCATTACTTCAGCACTTAGAGGTGATGTTGGAACTAATGTTACACTAGCAAATGCTGGAACCATATTTGCTTTATTAACCATGTAGTCATGACCTTCTTCAGTAGCGGCTAAATCTTCTAAATATTGACGAGCTTCTTCAACGTTATCAGAGTTTTTATTGATTACGTAGTATGAAGGTGCACCAATGAAGATTGAATCGTTTTCGCCGCTTGCAGCTGCATGAGGAGCATATCCAACTTCAAAATCAATACCAGCATCTAGTAGATTAGGATCAATCCAGTTACCTTGATGAATAAATGCTGTTTTTCCTGTAGCGAAGTCACCAACTTGTGTATCATAGTTACCTTCTAATAAAGAATCAGTTGAATATTGGAATAATAGTTCTACCCAATCCGCTAAATCTTCCAAACGACCTTGATCTGCAATACCATTGTTTAAGTCATCAATAACAGAGGAATCACCATAAGCAAGTCCAGAACTTAAATAACCATTGAAGTTATGAAGTCCAGTTACCCATGATAAACCAGTTCCTGCGCCCATTGATACTACTGCATCAATGCCTAAAGTATCTTTTTGAGCTTCTAATGTCTCAAATGCAGATTTGTATGCGGCTAAATTAGTTAAAGTTGATGGATTAATTCCAGCAGCATCTAGTATATCTTTATTATAAGCCATACCCCATGCTTCAACAGAAACTGGGAATCCATATACTTTTCCATTTGAAGTAAATTCTAATGAAGTATCACTAATCCAAGCGTCATCTGAAAATTCATAGATAATTTCTTGATACTCATTATAACCACCCATACCTTCGATGATAAAGATGTCTGGTTGATCATCTGATTGAAGTTCAGCTAATAATTGTGTTTGATATCCACAAGAGTCTCCACCACAAGAAACAACTTCTACATTAACACCTGTCTTTTCAGACCATGCAGCCGCGTAATCTTTCATAGCTGAATCAATTTCAATTTTGTTTTGATAAATCTTTAATACTGTGTCATTTTTTCCGCATGCACTTAGTGAAAATGCTGCGACTAAAATTAGTAGTGCAAGTAATGTCTTTTTCATAATGCCTCCTATTTTTTTTATTTGTAAATTTTATTACACGCAAAGCGTGCTTAAATCTATGATATCAAGACTACCATTTCCCCCCCGTTGAAGCGTTTGTATCATTGGAGAAAACGCTTCAATAGTAGGAAAATGAAAAAAATTATTAGTAGTCTTTGAAGCCAGTTTTATTTAATCGCGCCAGATGTCATACCACGGATAATGTATTTTTGGGCAAAAAGGAATAGTATAACAGCTGGTAAAGCAGCTAAAAGCACAGAAGTAAGGATTAAATCCCATTGTCTTAAGTAACTTCCAGCTAAGAACATAACCGCCATAGGCAATGTTTGAAAATCACCTTGTGTTCCAATAACAAGTGCTGGTAATAGATAATCATTCCATATCCACATTCCATTTAATACTAACAATGTTACAAAGATTGGTTTTAAGATGGGTAAAACGATTCTAAAGAAGACTTGAGGTTTAGTACAACCATCAATGATGGCAGCTTCTTCAATATCAATTGGAACTGATTTAATAAATCCGTGAAACAAGAAGATACTGAGTGGTGATCCAAAACCAATATAAGCAATGACAATCCCCCACAGTGTATCTTTGAATGGAATGCCTATTATTTGTTTAAGTAGTGTTAGTTGTCTTACTAAAGGAATCATAACTACTTGAAATGGAATAACCATTCCTGCTAAAAAAAACATGAAAATAAAATATGAGTATTTTGTTTTTCTTCGTACAAGTACCCAAGCGGTCATTGAACTAAGAATGCCAATTGAAAACAGTGAAATACTTGTAATTAGTACACTATTGAAAAAAGAGCTAATGTACTTAACACTATCGTTCTCAAATATTTCACGAATATTCGAGAAAATCTGGAGAAAGGAACTAGGTAGTTCTAAAGGATTGGTTGTAATCTGAATATTTGTCTTTGCGGCATTAATAATAACAAGTGCAAAAGGTAAAAAGAAAAGAACCATTAATGTAAATGCTAGTATTTCTAATAACAATGTAGAAATTTTTGTTCTTTTGCGAGGTAGTTTTTTAGTCATTACATTTCCACCTCTCTTTTTTTATTTACATATACTTGGATAAGAGAAATAACAAGTAGTATTAAGAAAAAGATTACCGCTTTTGCTTGTCCAAGGCCGAACAAACGGTTGGCAAACGCAGTGTCATATATATTTACTGCCATTAGGTCTAAACTGGCAACTGCAGAAGTAGCGGAAGTTCCAAAGAAGGAAGATAACCAGCTTGGCATCATTGCTGTAGGCCCACCACCAGTCATAGAATAAATAGTATCAAATTGTTTAAATGAAGTGACAAGCGTTAGAAACATTGCGACAGTAAATGCTTGTGCTACCAAAGGTAATGTGATTGTTCTTAAACGTTGGAATGCACTTGCGCCATCAATTTTTGCTGCTTCTACTAGAGATTGTGGAATATTTTGGATAGCTGCAATATAGATCATCATGATGTATCCAGAGTATTGCCATGTCACTACGATAATAATTGCGATTAATGCATTTGACGGACCAGAGGTTAGAAGGTTATTTTGGAATATTGGAATATCAAGTAAGTTAGATAACCATAGAATAACTTCTTCTTGGCCAAATGAAACCATTACTTGCGAGTACACAAACTGGAAAATGTATCCTAAAACAAGACCACCAATTAAGTTTGGCATAAAGAATCCTGCACGATATATATTTGTAAGCTTTAAACCTTTCGTTGCTAAAAGGGCTAAACTAAAAGCGACAATATTAATGACAAGGATATTTAAAACTGCATATAGAACTGTTCTAAAGAAAGAATAGAAGAATGAAGGGTCAGTGAAAATTTCTTTGTAATTCTCGAAAGCAATATAGTGTGGGGTTCCGATTCCGCCAAAATCAGTTAATGAGTAATAAATTCCAAAAATAAAAGGAATAATCACCATTAACAAGAACGCAAATAATGTTGGAACTAGAAAGAAAAAGAATACACGATTATTTTGTGCACGGTCACCTTTACCGAAAAACATCGAATCCAGGCGCATATATGATTTTGGAAACCTTTCCTTAAACCAAGAAATAAAAAAGATTCGTTTGTTCCCCGAATCTTCATGATTCTTGTTAGGTGTTGGTAGTGATATATAGTCCTTTTTTAGGATCATTTTTTTCGCTAGCAAGTATGGAAACATAACTGCTTTAAACGTGAGAACTAAGAGGTTATAAAAGGTATAACCAACAACGAATAAAACCATGATAATATAGAAAAAAAGTTCGCTAATTATCATACGGAATGCTGGCTTTTTCGTAGATGAATCTTTTGAAATTCGAGACATGCATCCACCGTTTTTCCAATTAATATGTCGATTTAATTATTGAAAACCTTTCCAATACTATTTTATCAAAGGAAGTAAGCGTTGTCAAGAAACAATTTTAATAAAAAAAAACAATAGTCAGACTATTGTTTTAAACGGTTTCTCCTTTTGAGAAGTAGACAGGCAGAATAATATCATTTACCTTTTGATTGTTAATTTGTTTTATCACGGCATCCCGTATGGCTTTGCCAATCAATTTTGGTGATTGTCCTATTGATGAAATTCGTTTTCCCAAATTCAGAAAACTTCTTCCTCCATCAAAGCCAATTACCTTTACATCTTCAGGAACTTTTTTCCCATTTTTTTCTAATTCTTTTATAACAGCTAATGCAACGGCGTCACTAATTGCGAATATTCCATCTGTTTGAGGATTATCTTTTATGATTTGTTTTACTCTATTTGGACTAATTAAATAGTCTCCAAGAGGATACTCGTATGTTAATACTTCATTTACTCTTAATTCTTTACATCTATCCACAAATCCGATTCTTCGTTTTGATACTTCGGTTTGAATATTACTATGTTCACCTTGGGCATCATCACCTATGAACAACATATTTCTACAGCCGTTCTTGTAAAGCTCATCTGCGGCCATGATTCCACCCGAATAATTATCAGATGCTACAAAGGGAATGCCATCAAATCTTCGATCAAAGGATACAATTGGCATTCCAGGTTTAACTTTATCCTGAATTTCATTGTTTGTTAGAAGAATTAATGCATCGACTCTGTTTAATTGAAGCATATTGATGAACTCAATTTCTTTTTCTAATTCCTCACTAGAGTTACATACCATCACTTTAACATTGTCTTCATAAAGTAGTTTCTCAATCTCATAAAGCAATTCACTGAAGAAGAAGTGCGTATTGTTTGGCTGGACAAAGGCAACGATATTACTTTTTTGCTTTAACATTTGTCTAGCAATATCATTTGGCTGATATCCCATTTCATCAATAATCTTTTGAACTCTGACTTTTGTGGCAGGCTTAACAGAGCCAGTATTATTAATAACTCGAGAAATAGTTGCGATACCAACCCCTGCTCTTTTTGCAACATCTTTAATTGTTACCATAGATATATGACTCCTTTCTAATGAAATGTTATTTATATATTTTTATATTTAATGTATAGTTTTGTCACGTATATATGTTTATTATATCTTAAATCTATGAATTAAATCAAAAATGTTTTCAATTTTTTCCATTTTTAAAAATAAAAACAACTATATATGTCGAATTATAGTTGTTTTTAAGGATATTTATGATAATGGAAAGGTTTTTGAAACTTTGTTTTTTAAACCATTAATAGTAATGATTCTAGGTCATAGTCTTTTAAATTTGAATGAAGAGCATCTCCCGTCGCAAATGCGACCATATTCGCATTTTTCGCTGCTTCAATACCTGATAGGGCATCTTCTACAACTCCGCAGTTACTTGGTGATACATGAAGCATGCTTGCGGCTTTTAAAAAGACTTCTGGGTGTGGTTTGCTAAAAGTAATGTTTGTTCCATCACTAATCGCATCAAAATAATCAAGTAAACCAATTTGTTTTAAAATAAGTTTTGCATTTTTACTACTGCTACCAATTGCAATCTTAATTTTCTTTTCTTTTAGCGTATTTAAGATGGATTTTATTTTAGGAAGAATATCATTTGGAGTAATAGTCTTTAACGACTTTATATAAATTTCGTTCTTGTATTTCATGAGTTGGGCTTTTTCTTCATCTGAGTATTTCTTTGAATCAAGTTTTAAAATGATTTCAAGTGACTTTTCTCTTGAAATACCACGAAGATTATTATTAATTTTCTCATCAAAATAGACATTTTCTTTATCAGCCATCTTTTTCCAAGCTTTATAATGTAATTCATCAGTTGATACAATCACACCATCGAGATCAAATATTACTGCTTTAATCATTGTTTTCACCTCTAAGCGATACTAATAATTTATCATGAAGTTCGTACTTAGTATTGCCTATCATGATAGGCAGTTTTAGTGTTTTAGTGCTATTTATTACGAAAATATCATTTTTCGTAATCGTAAAAGTTAAGTGTTGATTCTTAATACAAAGTTTAAAGGATAATTCTTTTAATTCATCATAGAAAAATGGATTTAAGTATAAAGTATCAAATTCATAACTAAAACCAGCAAAACCATGAACAATCATTTGCCATGCCGCAGCATTTGCAGCAGTGTGCATGCCACCGATAAAAGTTCCGCCACTAACTGCTTCATTCGTATTCATTAGATCGATTGACAATGATTTATAGAAATAATCTCTGGCTTTTTCTTTATCTTTTATTCTGGATGCGATGATGCTATGAATAGAAGGGCTAAGAGAAGAAAAATGAAGCGTTCTAGGTTCATAATAGTTGAAATTTGCTTTCATGATTTCGTTACTATACAGATGGGGATATAAATGGAATAGCTGTAAGACATCAGATTGTTTTAAACACTGTGTAAATACAGCAATTCCATTTGGCCACCCATAGTATTCTTCTTCATGAATAAGTCTTTTTGTTACATCAGAAGCAGGAACGATGGATTCTAGTGTAAAGTAATTATCGAATTGTTCTATTACCTGATTGGCATTTGGTTTAGGAAGATATAGTTTCTTATAAATATCTTCCCATAACTCTAGTTCTTTTGGCGTGACATTGATTTTCTTATATACGCTAGTTATTTCTTCAATACTAAAATCATTTTTAACCTCTAAAGCCCATTTGAATGCATTGTATGATTGATAATTTGTAAAGGCATTGTTATCAACATTTTCGTGGTATTCATCCGGACCTTGGACACGGATTATTTCATAACGGTCTTTACTAGGAAGATAATATACTCTCGAGCAAAGAAACCTGGTAATTTCAAATAACATTTCTAAACCTTTATTTAAAAGAAACTCACGGTCATTTGTCACATCATAATACTTCTTAATTGAATAAGCGATATCTGGAGAAATATGGATTTGCCATAGATTAAAATGATTTCGTATTTTTCTGTCAGTGATAACATCTTTAAAGAAGAAGTCAGGACATAACTCATCTCCCGTTTTACCGCTTATCCAAGCGTAAAACGCACCTTCAAATCCATTATTTTTTGCTTTTCTTCTTGCGCCATCTAATGTATCATACCGGTAACTTAAGAGATGCTTTGCATAGTCAGGAGAAGCATAAAGATACATAGGAAGATTATAGATTTCTTGGTCCCAAAAAGCAGAGCCTTGGTATGCCTGACAAGATAAGCCTCTTGCACCTATTGGTAAATTCTTATGAGTTGGTGTTGCGATAATCGCATGGTAAGTATTAAATCTGTATCCAACTTGAGCAAGGTTATCGCCTTTAATAGTAATATCAAACTGATTCCAAATATTATCCCATTCTTTCTTATGGGCGTTTAGCTCATCGTTATAGGATTCTAAGGAATCAACAATTTGTTTCACTTTTTCTTTTGGATTAGAATCTTCGTTACTAGAAGTGACAATCATTGTTTTATAGATAATAAATGGTTCATTTGAACGTAGATGAATTTCATGAGTAATAATCAGTTCATCATTTAGGTTTGGAAGAGAAGATGACTCAAACACAACCACTGTGTCATGATATAAAAAAGTTGAAGAAGTGACTCCAATCCCTTTATTTGTAGCATATAATTCATGATTTTGAAGATGAGTTCCATTGATATTCCATGTAAGAATATCAATTCCAGATTCAACATCTAGGGTGACATCAACTGAAGATGTAATAACATATTTCATCATGACTAGATTTTTCTTTTTATATGAAGCAAATTTTTCTTCGTAAAGTGATAAAACGATTTCATCATCAATCATCTTAGTAACATATCTACTAGTAATAGCATATCTCATATCTAGTTTTCTTTGGAAATCAATTAGATCATCTTTTAAATTAATAGGATTACTTCGATAATGAAGTTTTAAGAATAATGCATTTGGTACATTACATAACTCTTCCCATTTATTATCTGCTTTATCCCAGGTATCTGTGACAATACATCCTTGATAATCATCGATATTATCCTCTGCGAATGTCCCGCGATATCCTAAGTAGCCATTACCAATCATAAAGTTTGAACCATCAGCAATTGCTTCTTTTAAATTGTAGCTATCTTTTTCAATTTCCCATAAAGTATGTGAAACAAGAGAATCAGTAATTTTTAACATGATATCATTCCTTCTGTAGAGTAAATTTAAAAACGGAAACGTTTCCAAAATAATGATATCATTGAAAAAGACGATTGTCAATAATCATATTTCAATCATATATCCTTCAAGTATAATATTAATAAATAGCACAATATGGGAGTTTTTCTAATTTTTTATCTGAACAAACAGGTAATTTTTAATTAATATGAATATACTTAGTAGTTTTAGAAAAACTGACATTTGTAATTAAAACTCTTTGTTTCTATTTGCTTAAACATTTAAACTAGATGGCCAATATTAGCCATCTAGTTGTATAATAATATGAATGTTTAGTAATATTGGAAACCATTTCTTTTTGAGTATTGTTAGCTTCAAGTAGAATAAGACTATGGTTTGTTAAATCAGTTACTTAATCATTTTTCTTACGAAATAAATACTAGTAAGAATTTTGTTTTATAGAAGTTAAAACGACTGTTTATTTAATACTAAGAGTCTAATTAAATGCGGACAATAAATGCTTTATTTAAATTTTATTGAGATCAGTACTCGCTTTGAGTTTGAAAATCATAGAAATATATTTTCAAATGGGTTTATGATTTTATTACTTTTCATTTGCATAATATCCTTATTTAGTGTAAAATAAGTTATAATATTATCATTAAGATGATATTTTAGTGACATTTATATCATCAAAGTACGAAAATAAGGGGTTGAATGTTAAAATGGATTATCAATCACTATACAATCTTTACTTTCAGGACCAAGCTCAACAAGAACGGGTTTTGCAAGAGCGGATTTCTGCAGAGTCTACAACCTGTTTTGATTTTTCCATCAATAAGAATCCGGCTTTTATTTATTTGCATCCAGATCATTATGCATTGATGATGGAAATTCAGCGATTGGATAAAGAACTATTTG
>JAQUZN010000051.1 GCA_028691315.1 Candidatus Izemoplasmatales bacterium
ATGATATATTCAAGAGCAGTTGCTTCGATTATGAAACCATCAATGAGTGATGTTACAACTAATTTAATTGAAAATAACGAATCACTTTTTAAAGTTACTTCTTCAAAACAAACTTTCGATGGATATCTAAAAATATATGGTTCTTTCGAAGTTAATGAAGAAGATGATGAAGTAGTACAAACAATGCCACTTCTAAAAGAAAACCAAGTATTAACAGCCATTAGCGTGAACAAAAAACAACTCTTTACGAAACCTCCGCTTCGATATAGTGAAGCAAGATTAATTAAAGAAATGGAAGATTTAGGGATTGGAAGACCATCTACATATGCTCAAACAATTCTTACTTTACGAAATCGAAGGTATGTGACTTTTACTGAAAAGAAGTTTTTTCCTACCGAACAAGGTTTAAAGACAATTGAAAATCTTGATGAATTCTTTTCTGAATTCATCAGTGCTAACTATTCAAAAGATATGGAAAACATTCTTGACGCTATTGCTTCTGGAAAAGCCAAAGGCTTAGCGGTATTGCATTCGTTTTATGATTATTTTATGCCATTGGTCGAAAATGCTACTTTAGAGATGGTTAAGGAAAAACCTAAAGAAACTGGTGAAATTTGTCCGCAATGTGGATCCAAAATGGTCTTTAGACAAGGACGGTTTGGCGAATTTGAAGCGTGTTCGGATTATCCTACTTGTAAATATATTAAACAAGATGAATCAAAGGCTGCAGACAAAGCATATGACACTCATGTAGAGTGTCCGGAATGTCATAAAGGAACTTTGCTTGAACGTACTGCTAAAAAAGGCAAGAACAAAGGCAACAAATTCTATGGATGTTCTTCATATCCAAAATGTAAATTTGTTTCTCCTTTAAAGCCAAGTGGAAGAATGTGTCCTGATTGTGGGAATGTGCTTGTCATTAATGAAGAAGGCATCTTGCGTTGTATTGATGATATAACTTGTAAATACACTGAAGTTAGTCAAGAATAAACATGCTAAATCCGCATTCAATGCGGATTTTTTGATTTCTTTATTTTTGTTTTCAAATTAAAATATGTTATAATATTTCGTAGTAATAAGGAGGAATCTTTCATGGGTTTATTTCAAAGTTTATTTTCTTCAAAAGAAAAGAAACTAAAAGCAGAAAAATACAAAATTGGAATGGCCAGAACAAGAAAGGAATCTCTTTCTTCTTTAAAAGATGTTTTATTTAAGTCAAAAAAGATTGATGAAGCATTATTTGATAAATTAGAAGAAATTTTCATTATGGCTGATATTGGGATTTCCACAACCATTACTTTTATTTCTTCTTTAAAAGAGGAAGTTAAAAAACAAAAAATCGAAGATCCTAAAGCGTTAGAAAATATGATTGTAGATAAAATGTTTGAACTGTATTTAAAAGGCGAGTTTATTTCCACAAATATTAGATATAACGCAAATGGACTTACCGTAATTTTATTTGTAGGAGTGAATGGAACTGGTAAGACTACCTCGATTGGTAAACTTGCCTATAAAATAAAACAAGAAGGAAAAACGGTGATGCTTGCGGCAGCCGATACATTTAGAGCTGGAGCTATTGATCAGTTAAAAGTATGGGGAGCAAGAGTTGAATCAGAAGTTATTACTAAAGCGGCAGGAAGTGATCCTTCAAGTGTTGTTTTTGATGCGATTAGAGAGGCGAAAAAGAATCAAATCGATGTTCTATTAATTGATACTGCAGGTCGTCTCCAAAACAAAGTCAATTTAATGAAAGAACTAGATAAAGTGAATAGGACAATCCAAAGAGAAATTCCTGATACTTTATATGAAACATATTTAGTGATTGACGCTACTACTGGTCAAAACGGATTGTCACAAGCAAAAATTTTTAGTGAAGTAACCAAAGTAACAGGAATTGTATTAACAAAGCTAGATGGAACTGCTAAAGGTGGAATTGTATTAGCGATTCGTAACGAAATTGGAACTCCGATTAGTTTTGTAGGTCTAGGTGAAAAAGTGACTGACCTTGAATACTTTGACGTTGAAGATTATATTTATGGCTTATTCGCTGATTTTTTTGAATAGGAGAAAAAATGGAAAATATCGAAGAGAAAATCAGATATCATAAGTTGTATGATATTTATAAGGATTTATTAACTGATAAACAAAAAACATATTTTGAATATTATTATTTAGATGATTATTCACTATCTGAAATTGCTGATATATTAAGTGTATCTAGAAATGCAGTTTTTGAGCAGTTAAAAAAAGTTATTGAACATTTAGAACACTACGAAAATGCATTAAAAAATTATGAAAAAGGATTATTGCTTAACGAAATTATTGAAAAATTGCGGAAAAACACAACGGATGATGCAATCATTAGTTTACTAAAAGAGATTGAGAAAATAGAGGGGTAAATCATGGCATTCGAAAATCTAACAGGCCGGTTTCAAATGGCTTTACGCAGATTAACCGGAAAAGCAAAATTAACTGAAAACGATATTGAAGAGATGATGCGTGAAGTCCGGCTTTCGTTACTCGAAGCGGATGTTAACTATAAAGTTGTCAAAGAATTTACCGAAGAAGTCAAAGAACTTGCATTTGGTGAAAAGATATTAAAAGGTTTAAATCCAGGTGATCAAGTGGTCAAGATCGTTAATGATGAATTAACGAAATTGATGGGTAGTGAAGCGGTAGCTTTAAACCTAAAAGAAGGCGGTATCTCTTGTATCATGATGGTTGGTCTTCAAGGAGCAGGTAAAACAACCACTGCTGGAAAACTTGCATCTTATATAAGGAAAACAAAAGAGTTAAAACCTTTACTCGTTGCAGCAGATATTTACCGTCCTGCGGCAATCGATCAATTAAAAACTATTGGAGCACAACTTGATATTGCCGTCTATGAAGAAGGCGATAAAGTATCTGCCCAAACAATTGTAAAAAACGCATTAAAATATGCTAAAGATAATCAATTTGATGTTTTGATTATTGATACCGCCGGTAGACTTCATATCAATGAAACATTGATGGATGAACTTGTCGACATAAAAAAAATATCCAAAGCAGATGAGATTTTACTCACAGTTGATGCAATGACTGGACAAGACGCAGTAAATGTTGCATCAAGTTTTAATGAAATATTACAAGTTACAGGTTGCATTCTTACTAAACTAGATGGAGACACAAGAGGTGGAGCCGCGTTATCTATTCGTAAAGTAACTGGCGTTCCAATAAAGTTTGCAGGTACTGGCGAAAAATTAACCGAAATCGAAGTTTTCCATCCAGAACGTATGGCATCTAGAATTTTGGGAATGGGCGATGTTTTATCTTTAATCGAAAAAGCCACAGAAGAAATCGATGAAGACGAAGCTATGTCGATGATGGAAAAAATGATGTCTGGAAGTTTTAACTTCAACGATTTGTTAAAGCAAATGAAAATGATAAAAAAAATGGGGGCATTTTCTGGTATCTTAAAGATGTTACCAGGTATGTCCGCAATGCAGAATGTTGAAAAAGTCGATGACAAACAAATAGTGTATGTTGAAGCTATTATTAGTTCAATGACCAAACACGAAAGAACACATCCAGAATTAGTAGAGCGTAGTTCTTCCAGAAGAAACCGAATTGCGGAAGGATCTGGAAGGTCCACAACCGAAGTAAACAGGTTAGTTTCAATGCTTGAAAAACAACAAAAGATGATGAAACAGCTTTCACAGATGAATCCTAGTTCCGTTGAAAAAATGGCAAGTGGTGGAACACAGACACCCACTAGTAGTCGTAATCGCGGAAAAGGAAAAGGCGGCTTTAGAATTTAACAAGCTGCTTTAAATTGAATAATTAAAAAAGGTAAGCTTTCATCCGAATGCTTACCTTTTATATTACTATTTGAAAATAATTTGATAGAAATTTTCTTACAACATCATCTTTAGAAGTTCCATCTAAAACCAAATCGGCAACTTTTAATAAATCAGGATGAGCATTCTTAACGGCAACACCTAAACCAGCATACTCAATCATTTCGATGTCATTATGACCATCGCCAATTGCGATAATATGTTTTTGATCAAAACCGAGATAATCGGCTACATATTTTAACCCTTTGCCTTTATTAGATTCAGGAGTAAATATCTCGACAATCGAGTCAAATTCACCATTTAAATCCCATATTCTTGATAATACAGTTCCCTTGTAATGTTCATTCACATATGTTTCAATATTCTTCCCATGACCTTGTTTACCAATGATAATGAATCCATTTGGAGAAACCTTTAAGGTGTCTTTTAAATGCCCTAAAAATACTAACGATTCTTTTGTTTTATGAAGTAAAGGTTCGATAGCTTTTTCTTCTTGAAACAAGTAAATATTATCTTTAACTTCACTGAATGCATTTCTAATATGTTCGATGTTATTTTCGAAGATATCGATAATTGCATCTTTCTGGACGGTATAATTTACCTCGGAAAAGTTTGGATTACCTGGATGAGTAATTAATCCACCATTATAATTGATAATCGGTGTATCTAGGTTGAATGCATCATAGACAAATCTAGAACTTCTATATGGTCTTCCTGTTGCAATTACAATTTTATGCCCTTTTTTTTGAAGGCTTTTCATAAACTCTGCCAAGTCATTTGAAAGTGAATCAAAGTCGTAGAGCAGGGTCCCGTCTAAATCTAAAGCTATTAAATATTTTTCCATGTTTTCACCCTTTTTTTATTATCTCATATATTAAAATAATATGCAAATTATAAATCATTGATTAATAGAGTAAAATAAGATATAATTTTTACTGATTAGAGGTGGATCATATGAAATTTGCACCGAACTTATTTTCTCTTGATTTTGTCTTTTTAATCACGTTTTCCGATATTAAAAACTTTATGCTTGGATTGTTATCTGGCTTTGTTTTGCTTGCAATGTTTGTCGCATTTTATCTTATTACTGAAAGACAAACTAAAAGTAAAATTCGTTTCTCTAAGGAAATGAGTTTAGATGACAAAGAAGTTCAACATATGATTGAAATCAAGCAAAAAGAATTAATACAGACAGTGAAACTAACTGATAACGCTTATTTTTCTGTTGCGTTTGATTTATCATTTGAACTGATGAATGAAATTGCAAGGTACTATTTTCCAGAATCAAAGTATCCAATGTACGAACTATCTGTTCAAGAGATTTTAGATTTGACAACATATATTACAAAACGAATTGAAAAACTCGTGAATGGGAAATATATTAGACGATTTAAAAATTATCGAATTTCAACAATTGTCAATATTTTGAACAAAAAGAAGGCGATTGATAATTCTAAGTTGATGAAATTATCTAAAAAGTTACAAATTTCAAAATTCGTAACTGTTGGGAAGACGGTTTTAAATTATGCGAATCCCATCTTTTGGTTTAGAAAGCTCGCAATTAAACCTTCTACAACTTTGGTAACAAAGGAAGTATGTAAGTTAATCATTCGTATTTTTGGTGAAGAAACAGATAAGATATATGGCAAAAAACTATATGAACGTCCTGATGATAATGAGAAAGTTGAAGCTGAATTTGATCAAGTACTAGAAGATTCCTTACCAGATGAAGTAAAAAATAGTTAAAGGAGGTCTACGATGTTATTTAACAAAAAATTATATTCTTTAGATAGAATAATTCCAGCTAAAGAAAGAACTGCTGATACAAGACCTTTCTTTATTCCCCAAATTTCAAAACTCGAAGATAAAGAAACGTTAAAACAAAAGTTTGTCTCACCTATCTTTGGTAAATCGGTAAAAGATGAAGTTAGTGGATTTTATGATCATAAACATACTGGAGATATTGATAAAAAATACGATGCATTTCGAAAAAACAAAAAATTAACCAAAGAAGAAGCAAAGAGAAGATACGGTGATTCGTATTACGACTTTTTTTCTGTGTCCAATAAAGACTTAAAAAAAATACACCAAGATGACTTAACAGCAGATGATTTGCTAAAGAGAAAACAAGAAGAAGTTGTTTTGGAAACGACAAAACCACTTATAGAAGACGTTCCAATTAAGGACTTTTTTGAAGCCACAAAAGATATTGAAACCTTAGATACATACTCGCCAATTGATGATGTTTTACGGGATATTGGATTACATAATGAATCTGACAATCTTGATGTAAATCGTTTTTCGCCAATGGAAGAAGATGACATTCTTTTTCAAGGAAATCAAGAAAAAGTTACACCCCCTAAAGCACAAGAGTCAGTTTTTGATGATGATTTCGAATACGTTGAAACAAAAGAAGTGAAGAAAACGGTTATTCCTGTAGATATTTTACAAAAGATAAAAAAACAAGTAGTTAATGGCTTTGATGACTACACCTTTCCTCCAGTTACAATCTTTAAAAAATCGAAGCCAAAACCTGAAGGTGAAGCTTCTTGGATTCAAGACAATATCGACGTAATTAACCAAACAATGTTATCATTTGATATTGATGGTACCGTTACTGCTTACACCAAAGGTCCAACAGTTACAAGGTATGAAGTATCGCTTGGTGCTGGCGTTCAAATTAAAAAGATTACTGGAATATCAGATAATATTCAAATGAATTTATCTGCTCTTTCTTTAAGAATTGAAGCGCCTATTCCTGGTAAGAATACAGTTGGGATTGAGGTTCCAAACAAAATTAGAGAGTCTGTTTTCTTTGGAGATGTTGTAGATAACGTGAAGTTTTTACAGTCTTCTGATCCTTTATGCTTGGCTATTGGTTTAGATATTGATGCAAATCCTGTTTACACTTCTATTGAAGCAATGCCACATGGACTTGTCGCGGGTTCTACACAAAGCGGAAAGTCCGTATGCATCGCTTCTATAATTGCATCTTTACTTTACAAAAACAAGCCAGATCAGGTAAAGTTATTGTTAATTGATCCTAAGAAAGTTGATTTACAACAGTTTTCTGATATACCTCATCTTGTAACACCAATTATTGATGAACCTAAAGTTGCTATTGAAGCTCTTAAATGGGCGGTTTCAGAAATGGAACGAAGATACAATGTTTTGAAAAAATTTAAAGCTGTCGACGTAAAAGATTATTACAGACGTCGATTTAATGATCCTGAATTTGAAAAAATGCCTAGACTCGTTATTATTGTTGAAGAAGCCTCAGATTTGTTAATTACAGGTGGACAAGAAATTGAAGATTCCATTTTAAAATTAACTCAAAAATCGAGAGCTGTTGGAATCCATTTATTACTTGCGACACAAAGACCTTCTGCAGATATTCTAAAAGGATCAATTAAAGCAAACTTGCCAACAAGATTTGCGTTCAAAGTTCCATCTTCTGTGGATTCCAGTGTTGTTTTAGACACGACTGGTGCCGAAAAACTACTTGGGAAAGGCGATATGCTTTTATCTGAAAATGGATTAATTAGACGTTTACAAGGTGCATACTTATCTCCAGAAGAAATTGAAGAGTTAACAGATTTTATTAAGAACCAAGCTTATCCTCAATATTTGTTTACGCACCAAACATTAGTTGATAATTCTAAACAAGCTGAAGTCACTCAAGAGCTAGATGAGCTTTTTGGAGAAGTCGCTAGATATGTTGTTGAAGAAGACAAATGTTCGTTAAATAAAATTACACAACAGTTTGGGGTTGGATTTAACCGTGCAACCCAAATTGTATCAGCTTTAGAACAACAAGGAATTGTATCCGAAAATGCAGGTACAAAACCTAGAGAAGTTTTAGTCGGTTTTGAACGACTTGAAGAAATCTTGCAGAAATTAGAAAGAAGCTAAACAATGGTCGAATTTGAAAACCAAGAAAATGATTTAATTGAAAACAGTGAGTCACAAATCCCTATTTTCAGTGAAGAAGATTTAAAATCAAATGAAGAATGGATGAGAAAATCAAAACGGAAGATTACTTCCTTTTTGATTTTTGCGGCGCTTATCTTAATTTTTATTCTTTTATTTCACACAGATGATCTATATATTTTTAGTATCGATTCAACTGTTTCCGATGCGTCCTCTACAACAATTATTCTTAATTTTATAAGTTATTTGTTCATCCTTGCAACCTTTATCTATTTATTCTTTTATGTATCTTACTACTTCAAAAGAAAAAAACTAACTATTACTAAGCAAATGGAAACATTTCCTGCTTTTAGAAAACATTACAATGCTTTTGATTTGCTAGGGGTTGTTCCCATTTTTCTAGCATGCTTAACCTTAATCAATGGTTTCTTTTTTGGGTTTGCGACTGTTGTTGGTCCTTCCATGGAACCTACATTTTGCCCTGGTGATTATGTTGTTATTGAACATTTTCAACATAATTATGTAACAGATGATATTATGATATTTAATTATTCTCATTTGAAACTTATTAAGAGATTAGTTGGCGTACCTGGAGATATTCTTTCTGTGAACGAAAATGGTGTATTTATCAATGACACATTGATTGAATCTAGACGAATGGAAAACTATATTCCATATGATAATTATGTTATTCCTGAAGGCAGTTATTACGTTTTAGGAGATAATCGTGTTAACTCTAATGATTCTCGTTATTTTGGACTTATTTTTCAAGAGGATGTTCTTGGCGAAGTAATATTTAAAGTATCAAATAGTACTTGTACCATCGGATAGGAGGGATATCTTGAACCAAATTCAATGGTTTCCAGGGCACATGGCGAAAGCCAGAAGACAAGTTGAAGAAAAACTAAAGTTAGTGGATATCGTGTTCGAATTATTAGACGCACGAATTCCTATCTCTTCGGAAAACCCAATGTTACAAGACATTATTAAAGACAAACCGAGACTTGTAATATTAAATAAAGCAGATTTATCAGATGAACGTGAAAATAAAAAATGGGTTGCTTATTATGAAAGTTTGGGATTACATGCGATTGCAATTGATTCACTCAATGGCAATCCACTGGAAGAAATTCTCAGAAAATCAAGAGAAATTTTGACAAACCTATTTGTAAAAGAAAAACAAAAAGGCATGAAAGTCCACGCAATAAAAGCGATGGTATTAGGTATTCCTAATGTGGGAAAATCACAGTTTATCAACAGACTTGCTGGAAAAAATAAAGCAAAAACAGGTGATAAGCCCGGAATCACAAAGATGCAATTATATCTTCGTGCTGGTGATTACTTAGAACTCCTAGACAATCCAGGAATCTTATGGCCAAAGTTTGAATCAAAAGAAGTTGCTTTACATTTAGCACTTGTTGGCTCCATTAAAGAAGATGTATTACCAATAGATGAAGTTACACTTTTTGGGATTGATTTTTTAAGGACATACTATCCTAAAAAATTATCTGATCGGTATGCTTTAGAAGAAATTGAAAATAAAACTACTCTTGAAATTCTCGATTTAATAGGTTTAAGAAGAGGATGTTTGTTAAAAGGAAATGAAATCGATTATGAACGAGTTTTTAAACTCTTTTTATATGATTTTAGAACCATAGCATTTGGTCGAATTTCTATCGAACAAGTTAATAATCATGTATGATTATGAAAAACACCTTTTAAAAGAAGGTTTTTCTTTCATTTGTGGATGTGATGAGGCGGGACGCGGACCTTTGGCAGGACCGGTAGTCGCTGGCGCTGTCATCTTAAATCCTAAAGATCTTATTGAGGGGTTAAACGATTCCAAACAGTTATCTAAAGCAAAACGAGAATTTTTATACGAGGAAATTGTAAAACGCGCTTTAGCTTATCAAATTGCTTATATTTCAAATGAAGAAATAGATAGAGTAAATATCTATCAAGCATCGAAAATAGCAATGCTTAATGCGATTTCAAGACTAGATATTACGCCTGATTTTATATTATCAGATGCGATGCCTTTACATGAAGCTAACATTCCTTACTTAGCTATTGTCAAAGGCGATACTCTAAGCGCATCAATTGCAGCGGCTTCAATTTTAGCGAAAGTATCAAGAGATCATTTTATGGAAGAACTTGGAAAAAAGTATCCACTTTATGGATTTGAAAAACATAAAGGGTATCCAACAAAAGAACACGTATTAGCAATTAACACTTATGGTATATTGCCAATCCATAGGAAAACATATGAGCCAGTCAAATCTTTACTAGTTAGGCAAACATCGCTTGATTTATAGAAAGGATATCAAATGAAATATAAAGCGCTTATTTTTGATTTAGATGGAACACTTTTAAACTCAATTGAAGACATAAAAGATAGTTGTAATGAAGCACTTAGCTATTATCAATTAAAAACTTTCGAAGTTAGTGATTATAAGTTATTTGTTGGAGATGGCGTAGATATGCTGATCAAAAGAGTATTGTCTAGTCAAGACCATCACGAATCGCTTTTTATTGATGTGAAAACAAGATATTTAAAAACATACACTTTGCTTCAACATCATAAGACAGCTCCTTATGATGGAATTATTGACTTACTAGATTTTGCTAAAAAAAATCAAATTAATTGTTACGTATTATCGAATAAGCCACATTTAGATACGCTATCTGTTATCAACTATTTTTTCCCCGAAAACACATTCAATGAAATTGTTGGAAAAAAAGAAGGGTATTTGCCCAAACCAGATCCAACACTACTTCTCGAGTTAATCAAAAATATCCCTTGCAAGCCCACTGAAATTCTATACATCGGTGATACATACACGGATATGATAACTGCCCAAAACGGGCACCTAATAAGTGTGGGTGTTTTATGGGGGTTTAGAGACAAGGATGAACTGAAAAAAGGGAAAGCAAGTTATATTGTAAGTACTCCAAACGAGATAATTTCATTATTAAAGAAGGAATAAACGATGATTGTAACCTTAGACACTTTATTTACCAAAGACTTGACTTCAAAAGTCAT
>JAQUZN010000052.1 GCA_028691315.1 Candidatus Izemoplasmatales bacterium
GGACTTCATACGCATGATATTGTGAACTTACTTGATGTATTACAAAATATCGTCTCAAAAGGAGCCACTGTCATCGTGATTGAGCATAATCTTGACGTTATTAAAGTCGCAGATTATATTATCGATTTAGGGCCAGAAGGCGGAGACCGAGGCGGAGAAATTCTAGCGATTGGTACGCCTGAAGAAATTGCGAATTCAGTTCATAGTTATACTGGACAATTTTTAAAGCCATATCTAACAAAAAATAAGTAGCCTTGGCTACTTTTTTGACTTAAATGATACACTTTTTTTACAACATATTATTCCATAATATGGTATTATAGTATTATGACTTAAGAGGGGGGGGCTGATTTTTTATGGATAATGATGACAAAGATTTAAGAAAAGAAATTGAAGATTTAGAAAAATTAATCGAGCAAGTTAAAGACCAACAAGATAAAAATCCTAAAAAATCAAATAAACAATCTTCTCCTGGTGTTATCAAGATTGATTTAGGTTCTAGGTATTCAACCAATTTATACGCAAATCTATTTGTTAGTTTCTTAGTGAACTTTTTGTTATTTTACACACTTAATTCATTGTTTATCTTCGCTGAAATTAAGAATAATTACCTATATTTACTTCTTGCATTGCTTTTTACCATTTTTGAAGAAGCCTACAAAACGATACTACTTAAGAAGTATGTAAAACTTGTTATCTATTCATCTGGACTAATATTTTTTCTTATCAATATAGCATTTTTTTATTTTATTGATTTAGTGGTTTTTCCAAGCAGTTTTTCTTTCTCTAATTATTTATATCCCTTAGGATTTGTTTTAATCTTTCAAATCGTTCGAATTTTCTTCAAAGTTTTTTATAATTCAATGGTGAAACTGATATCTCAAAAAATAGTTAAAAACAAACAAAGAAGGTGACATTATATGTCCATTAAATTAACAGTAGAAAAAGTCATTACAGCTTTGAAACTAGAAATTGTAGCTGGAGAGTTAGGAATTAACCGAGAAGTTCAAAATCCAAGTTTATCTAAACCAGGATTAGAACTTGCAGGGTTATTTGACTTTTACGAATTTGATCGAATCCAGATTATTGGTTCAAAAGAAGGGACTTTTTTTCACTGGTTAAGTGTACTTGACCAACAAATACGTGTGAAGATGTTATTTGAGAAACAACCGCCTGCCTTTATTTTTTCAAAGAACGTAGATATTCCGCCGATTTTTATCCAATATGGGAATGAATATAATATTCCGGTTTTAAAAAGCCAATACAAAACAACTTCATTATTTAGTGAGTTATTTGCATTTTTACAATCTTGTCTAGCAGAAAAAACATCGATGCACGGCGTTTTAATGGATATCAATGGGGTTGGAGTGCTCATTACTGGAAAAAGCGGCATTGGAAAAAGTGAAGTGGCCTTGGAGTTAGTTAGAAGGGGCTATATGCTTGTAGCGGATGATATCGTTGAAATATATCAAAAAGAAAAAGGCATCTTAATCGGCGAAGCGCCAGATTTGCTAAAAAAACACTTAGAAATTCGCGGAATTGGAATTGTAAATATTGTTTATTTGTATGGCGTTAAGTCCTATAGAGAAAATAAACGAATTTCTCTTCTGGTTCAACTTGAAAAGTGGGACGATGTAAAACAATTCGATCGCCTTGGTTTAATGGAAGAAAAGCAATTAATTGTAGATACAGAGGTCACAGTTGTATCTATCCCAATCACTGAAGCAAGAAATACAGCAACACTTGTGGAAGCGGCTGCAATTGATTACAAAGCCAAAGCATTAGGATATCATTCAGCAAAAGAATTTAATGAGAATTTAATCAGAAAAATTGAAGTTAATCATCAGAAAGCGAAGGAATAGTTATGAATAGAACATTAAAATGGATTTTAGGTTTAATACTAGTTATATCACTCTTTGGGTTGTCAGGATGTGCTCCTGAAAACACCTTAAATATTGGAGATACTTTTACAGTTACCTTCGTTGATTATGATGATACAATTTTAAAAACAGTCAGTTGTGAAGTGGGTGTGCCTTGCGATATTACCCCGCCTTCAGAACCAGACAATAAAACAAACGCATATTTTACAAGATGGAGTGTTTTTGAGAGTAAATACTCCACTTTACAATCCAATACCGAAATTAAAGCAGTATATACCCTTGACAACGTTGCTTTAAAACTTTTTGGTAGGTCAGTAGTTTTTTATTCTGTATTCATTATGATGGGTATTGCAGTTGGACTTACTTTAGGTCTTCGCGAAGGGAAAAGAGTTGGTATAAAACCAGATGATTTAATAGATGGATTCTTATGGATTGTACCGGTTGCTATACTAGGCGCAAGATTATGGTATGTTATCTTTGAGTGGAACTCGTTTGCATATGGCGGTATTATCCCGTCATTTTTAAGAATCATTGGATTTTCATCAGGAACGCTAAACTTTTCATCTTATGGACTTTCTGGTTTAGCGATTCATGGGGCATTTGTCACAGCGATTATTTGCGCATATTTCTTTACAAAGAAAAAGAAAATCGATATATTTAAAGTTATCGATATTATTGCGATTGGATTTATTATCGCACAAGCATTTGGACGTTGGGGAAATTTCTTTAATCAAGAAGCTCATGGCGGGCTTGTTGGTGGAATGACTGGAGACGCTGCTAATTTAACGCTTGAACAACAATTTAATTATTTAAGATATACATTACATTTACCAGAATTCATTTCCAATAACATGTATATTTTAAGGGGATTACATGGGGTTGCAGTAGAACCAATAACCGGATATTATCATCCTACGTTCTTCTATGAGTCTTCGTTAAATGTACTTGGGTTTGCGATTATGTTAGTACTTAGAAGACTTAAAAAAGTCCATTTTGGTGAACTGTTATCATTCTATTTGATATGGTATGGTGCTGTAAGAATTTTTATCGAAACAATGAGAACCGATCCATTAGTATTTGAGTTCTTAGGTATTACACTTAAATCCGCAATTGTGACTTCTGTTTTAATGATTATAGGCGGTATTTTATTATCAACGTTTATTCGCATCAAACGAAAGGGAATGACTTATGGAACTGTTCCTGGATATTTCGAATGCAAAAAAAAGAAATGCATCGCTCCTGAAGAAAACGTATGATGATTGATGCAATAATTGTTGGCGCAGGGCCAGCTGGGATGATGGCTGCAATCTACCTAAAAAGAGCAAATAAAGATATAGTAATCCTTGATAAAAATTCTCCCGGCGGAAGATTAAAAAGCACTTATCAAGTCGATAACTATTTAGGGTTTGGCCGAGTGAGCGCAGATGAGCTTGTGCAAAAGATGGTCAATCACCTTAAGGATTTAGAAATTGAAGAGACAGATGGATTTGTCAAAAAGATTACTAGAACTCCAAAAGGATTTACCGTTCAAACCGAACTAGAAACATATGAGACTAAAGCTGTTATATTAGCAACAGGTACTGCCCCTAAGCATTTAGGTGTGAAGAATGAAAAGGCGCTTCTTGCTAGAGGTGTATCATACTGTGCCGTTTGCGATGGAATTTTTTTTGAAAACAGAGATGTCGTTGTGATTGGCGGTGGCGATTCTGCGCTTGAAGAAAGTCTTTATTTGGCAGAAATCGCGTCAAGTGTTGTAATTATCCATGATTTACCAGAGTTAACTGCCTCGCAAGGAATTATCAAAAAAGTGAAACAACATCCGAAGATTCAAATTAGATTAAATACTAAAGTTCTTGAATTTATTGGTTCAACTGAACTTGAAGCAGTTAAACTACAAAATAAATCTACATACCTTCTTGAGGTTTTTCCAACTAGTGGAGCTTTTATATATGTTGGAAATCAAGCAGATACATCATTTTTAACAGATAGTATGAATTTTGATCAATCTGGATACATTGAAGTAAATCAAGAAATGAGTACAAACATCCCTGGAATTTTTGCATGTGGGGATGTGACTAAAAAAGATTATCGTTTTATCGTAACTGCGATTTCTGATGGAGCTATTGCGGCTCTTAGCGCAGTTAAATACATTGATTCATTATAAAAATCGGAGTGATTTTTTATGTCTTTTTCAACTGAAGTAAAAACAGAACTTGCAAATCTCCACCACTCAGAATGTTGTTCGAAAGCCGAATTGTCGGCGATGTTTCATATTGGTGGATCCATTGAAATTTCAAGTGAAGGCATACAATTAATATTTCAAACGACAAACAATGCCGTCACAAGAAAAATGATGAAGTTATTAAAAGAACTATATCATATTGATATTGAAGTATTAAGTAAAAAAACAACTTCTTTTCAAAAGCATGATTTGTTTGTGCTTCACATCAAAGATCAAGTAGATTATTTGATAAATGATTTATCGCTTATGAATAAAAATGCGTTATTCTTTCAAGACACTGCGCCAGAATTAATTGAGAAAGAATGTTGTAAACGCGCATACTTAAGAGGTGCATTTCTAGCGGGTGGATCATGTAATAGTCCTGAGACTGCATCATATCATTTAGAAATTCAAACCTTTTCGGAACCACAAGCTGAAGTGCTTGCGAATATTTCAAAAGAGTTTTTATTAAACACGAAAGTCGCTAAAAATAAAAGAGGATATATTGCATATATCAAAGAAGCAGAAAAGATAGCCGATTTTTTAAGAGTTGTTGGCGCAACCAATTCTTTATTTGACTATGAAGATTCAAGGATTAAACGAGACTTTAAAAACTCGATTAATCGTGTAATTAACTGTGATATTGCGAATGAAAAAAAAGCAATTGATGCCGCAAACAAACAACTAGAGTTCATAAAGATTGTTGAAGACAAACTTCATGATCAAATCCCAGATAGTATGAAAGAAGCAATATTTTTGCGTAAAGCTTATCCGGAGTCTACACTTCATGAATTAAGCTATGCCTCTTTAGAATACTTTGAAGATCAAATTTCAAAATCTGCACTGAATCACAGATTTCGTGCCATAAGGGATCTGGCGATATCCTTGCAAATTCAGGAGGAAACCTTATGATTATTGGCATTGGAATTGATATTGTTCAAATTTCAAGAGTGACAGAAGATATAGCGCATAAAATATTAAGTTTAGAAGAATTAGAAATGTACAAATCTTTTACTTCATATAAAAGACAACGAGAATTTTTAGCCGGTCGGTTTTGTGTAAAGGAATCAGTGAAAAAAGCTTTACCAGCTTTTGAAGGTTTTCATTCAATGACAGAGCTTATAGTTTTAAACGACGAAGCTGGAAAACCTTATTTGAAAAGTCCCATATTTAATGATAAAATTTGTATGTTATCTATATCCCATGAATTAGAATATGCAGTTGGTTTATGTGTTGTTGAAAAAACAATAATATGAACTTTTAATGATTAATCAAATAATACTTGCAAAAAAAACAAAAATTTTGTAAAATGGTACATGCTGAGGTGAATTTATGGCTACATATAGAAAAGGTTTTAAGAAACAAACTTCCGATCAATTATTACTGAAATTAATTTTTGGTATAGTCGTTTCAGTTGTGTTAATTGTTGTCGTTGCATTGTTATATAATCTTGTGTTTACATCAAGATCTTATGATGACTTTGATCAACTCACAACTTACTCTACAGTCTATACTCAAAAAGATGCGGCTGCGGTCCAAATACCTGATTATTTGGTCTATTTTTACAATGAAACAAATACAACTTGTCAGTCCATCAAAGATGACGTCTTGAAACTTGCTGCTGAAGCAAAGAAGAATGGGACAGTTATCTTCTTTGTTAACACAGCCAATACAACTGATGATGATACTGAACTTGATAGTTTCATTTTGGGACTTGATTTAAGTTCCATGAAAATACCAATGCTTGTTGTTGTTAAAGATGGAACTTACTATGAAAAGTTTATTAACTCGGATAGCGTTATTAACGCTTTTACAGAAGTGAAGAATTTGGAATACACACCATTTAATTAATTAAATATGTGAATAAGATAAACCCGCGAGGGTTTTTTTATTTTATTTTATTGGTTTTTGTGGTATAAATAGAGTGTATGAATTTGAAAGGTGCTGGAAAGTTTATGAATGATATTTTAATCAGACAAGTCTCAGAAAATCAAAATATTAAGGTTTCACAAGTAGAAGTTGTTTTAAATTTATTATCAGAAGGAAACACTGTTCCATTTATTGCTAGATATCGTAAAGAAATGACTGGATCGCTGGACGAAGAACAGATTAGAGCAATTGAAAAAGAATATGATTACGCTAATAATCTCGAAAAACGAAAAGAAGATATTATCCGCTTAATCGATGAAAAAGGGATGCTTACTGAAGAGTTAAAAGCATCTATCTTAATCGTTGAAAAATTAGTAGATTTAGAGGATATCTATCGTCCATATAAAGAAAAGAAAAAAACCAAAGCAACGGAAGCAATAAAAAAAGGCTTAGAACCACTTGCTAAATTGATTCTTACTTTTCCTAATATTAAAGACCTCGATGATTTAGCCAAACCCTATATTACAGAAGATGTCCCCACAGTGGCGGATGCATTTACTGGAGCTGGACATATTATTTCTGAAATTGTATCAGATAATGCTGCGTACCGTAAATGGGTTCGTGATTTTACTTATCGTACGGGTAAACTTGTGGCCCAAAAGAAAAAAGATGCAGTAGATGAGTATTTTACTTATCAAAACTATTATGATTACGAAGAACCATTAAAAAATATAAAACTACACAGGGTACTTGCGATTAACCGCGCTGAAAGCGAAAAGGTTATTACGGTAAAGATTGATGTTTCACAAGAAGAAATCACGAACTTCATTAAAGTACAAGTGATTGGAAACCATAAGTCACTTGTTGTACCTATGGTTGAATCCGCTATTGAAGATTCTTACAAGCGGTTGATTTCAGGTTCAATTGAACGTGAAATCAGAACAGACTTTACAGAAAAAGCAGAAGACCAAGCAATCCATATTTTCTCTGAAAATCTTCGAAGTCTATTATTACAACCACCACTAAAGGGAAAAATGGTTTTAGGAATCGACCCAGCATTTCGTACTGGTTGTAAAATTGCCGTTATTGATTCCTTTGGTAAGTTTATTGATAAATCCGTTATATATCCTCATGAAAGTCGCTTAGGCGATGTCGCAGATCCAAAAAAGGTTGAGGCATCTAAGGCGAAATTGCTTTCATTTATCGAAAAATACAATGTCGAAGTATTAGCAATTGGAAATGGAACAGCTTCTCGTGAAACAGAAGCATTCGTTGTAGAATTAATCAAAGAAAATAAGCTAAGTGTTCAGTACGTGATTGTTAGTGAAGCTGGTGCTTCTGTTTATTCAGCTAGCGATTTGGCAAGAGTAGAATTTCCTGATTTTCATGTCGAAGAACGTTCAGCAATTTCAATTGCAAGACGGATGCAAGATCCTTTAAGCGAACTTGTAAAAATCGATCCAAAATCAATTGGAGTAGGTCAATACCAACATGATGTTAGTCAATCAAAATTAACCGATTCACTTGATTTCGTTGTTACAACTGCGGTGAATCAAGTTGGTGTGAATGTGAATACGGCTTCAGCGTCATTGCTACGCTTTGTTTCCGGACTAAGTCTAAATGTGGCAAGTAGTATCGTTGAATTTAGAGAAAATGTTGGACCATTTAAGAACCGTACCGCAATTAAAAAAGTTCCTAAGTTTGGGCCTAAAACATTTGAACAAGCGATTGGATTTTTAAGAATCATGGATTCTAAAAATCCACTAGATAAAACACCAATTCATCCAGAAAGTTATGAACTTGCAGAAACTGTTTTAGAAGCCATTGGGCTCACAAAGACATCAATTGGGACAAAAGAATGTATTGATAAAATATCCTCGATAAATAGAGATAAATTAGCGGTGTCACTTAATATCAACCCAATAACATTAAATGACTTACTAGATGCATTTATTGCCCCTACAAGAGACTTGAGAGATGAATATCCACAACCACTACTAAAAAGTGAATTATTGAAATTAGAGGATTTAAAGCCCGGAATGGAATTACAAGGTACTGTCCGTAATGTCGTTGATTTTGGTGCTTTTGTAGATTGCGGAATTAAAGAAGATGGGTTAGTACATATTTCAAAATTAAGTAGAAAATATATAAAACATCCATTTGAAGTTGTTAATGTTGGTGACATCGTAAAAGTATGGGTTATTAACGCTGATGTAGCAAGAAAAAGATTACAGTTAACAATGCTTTCTCCTTTCGAAGAATCGAAATAAAAAATTAATATTCAGGGGGCGCGCCTATGAGATTTGATTTTATGCTCGTTGCACTTTTATTTAGTGTGGCGTCATTTTTAATCTTCGCGGCAGTTTTTGTATTTACTAGGAAAGAAATTTTATTTGGAATTAAGTTTATTGGCTTATTAGCAGTGGATAATGTTATCTATTTACTTGGACAGGCCGGTGTAATTATGAGCGACCAAGAGAGTAGTATTCTGCTATTCTCACATATACAATTCATGGGATATGTATTTATCCCTACTGTTTGGTTCCTAATATCTTCGCAACAAAAAAGGAAGAAGGCAAAGTTTAGCAATAAAGCGTTGCTTGCGTTCTCAGTTGTACCATTCCTTGCGATTATCGTTAACTTCTTATATCCTTGGACGCATACGACAGATTTATCATGGTTTCAAACACTATATTATACATCCCACGAACTTGTTTATAATTCCACATTTGGAGAAGGGTTTGTTGGAATTGTTTATCAAAAAGGCGTCTTCTTTTATTTTTTAATGTCATATAACGTTATTATTACTATCTTTTCACTTCGAAATTACTTTCAGTCCAAAAGAGAAGGTAGCATTACTTATCGAAATAGCGCAACTTTTTTAATAATCGCAACACTTTGTATTCTTTACGTTCTTGGTTATTCGTTATTTCTAAAGACCACTGCTCTGATTGAAATCGCTCCACTTTCGATGAGCCTTTTGGTATTTATTGCATTTTATGGTCTTTATAAATATGAACTATTTGATTTAACCCCACTTGCGTATAGACAGGTGTATCAAGATGCTTCATTCCCGGTATTTATTTTGGATAAAGATAAATATATTTTGTCGATGAATAGCGAAGCTAGACATCTATATCATCACCAGTTCGATTACAAAGAGCGAATTACTTTAGATATGTTTGATGAATATGATCCTTGTTTTTCTCTAGATCTACTTGAAAACCACGAACATGAATCTGTATTTATCATTAATGGAAAAGAAACATACTATTTAGTAAAACTTGAAGAATTATATAAATTTAAACGTTTTATGGGATATCTAGTTACATATCGTGATATTACAACACATAAAAATGAAATGAAGAAAATGGAAATTATGGCTACGTATGATGATTTAACTCAAATTTATAATCGTCGTGCTTTTTTTATTAAAGCTGCGGATGCTTTTGATGATTCAGTTATCCATAAAAAAAGTGTTTCCTTTATTATGTTTGATATTGATGGATTTAAAGAAGTGAATGACATATATGGTCATCAAGCAGGCGATTTCGTTCTTGCTGAAATGGCAAAAACCATTAAAAAAGAAATTAATAGAAATACGGTTTTTGCAAGATATGGTGGCGAAGAATTTATAATTTTTATTAAAAACTTACCGCCAATTGATGCATACGATTTTGCAAACCATTTACGAAAAACCTTAGAAAATCAAGTGTTTGTGTATACAAATCACAAAATTCAGATTTCCGCGAGCTTTGGAGTAAGCGGAACAGACAAACAGATATCTAAATCTTTTGAACATTTTTTAAAGGATGCAGATGATGCTCTTTATGAATCTAAAAATAACGGAAAAAATCAAGTGTCGATTAAAGAGTAATTAAATGTATTACATGACTACTATTTTTATTTGAAATATAATATAATGGAAGTAAAGTATATGTCATTAGGAGGGGATTCAATATGACAAAGAGTAAATTTGGTTATGGCTGGTTACTTAAATGGATTCTAGCTGCGATTTTAATTGCATCTGGAATCTTAATGCGAATTTATGATCAAACAGTAGTTTATGCAGTAACGGGTATTGCAATTGTCATCTTTTCAATCTTTAGAGTTTATCCATTATTAAAGACATTAAAAAAGGAAGTTTTAAGAACAATTAATTTATTTGAAATATTAATTGATCTTGTAATTGGTGTATTAATGATTTATGCTGTTTTCTCAGGCAAAATCACAAATACAAATACTATATGGACTGGGTTATATGGATATATGTTGGTTGGTTTCTTCTTATTAAGAGGACTAATATATTTTATCTCTTTATACTATTTTGGTGAAAAATCAGAGCCAACTAAATTTTGGTTCCACATGGTATGTATACTGCTAGCTCCAGCAATTTTGGTCCTTACGATACTAGAAAAAGATATCATCCATACACTTGGATGGATTATCTTATTTATCTCTGTTAGTGGTGGTGTTTATTTAGGCTTTGATGGATACGGTGGATATAGAAAATATCGTGAAACATCAAAAGGATTAAATGAAAACAAAAAGGTTGAAAAAAGTCCAAATGTAGAGAAAGAATTACCAAAGCCAACTCCAGAAGTAGAAAAAGAAAATGAGACTTATGTGAATTAAAAAAATGTTGACAGTTAGCGTGAAATAGGGTAATATTAAATGGCTAACTGTTTTTCTGGAGTAATACTCAAGTGGCCGAAGAGGCGCGCCTGCTAAGTGCGTAGGTCGGGGAACCGGCGCGAGAGTTCGAATCTCTCTTACTCCGCCAGTTAAAA
>JAQUZN010000053.1 GCA_028691315.1 Candidatus Izemoplasmatales bacterium
TCATATAGGGTTTTGGTAATACCTTCGGCTTTCAGGCTTTCTTTTTCATTAGCCACCAATACTTCGGTCATCAGGTAGATTATATCCCTTGCTGTAAAGTGCGCCCCTGCCTGTTCGTCATAACTTTCCGAAAATTTTCGCACCAATTCTTCAAAGATATAACCCATATCCACCGCAGATACAGCATCAGCCCCCATGTACGCCTTTTTCGTACAGAACTCCTGAATTATGTTATAAAGAATGCCATGATTGTCTAACTTGGTGATTTCTTTGTCAAAGTCAAACTTCAAAAGAATGTCAATCACATTATCGCTAAACTTGGATAAGTAGGAACGGAAGTTGTCGGCTATATTCTCGGGGTCGGCAAGTAGTTTTTCCAGGTCAAAAGGGGAAGTGTTGTAAAAATCATAACCCGATGCCGTGTTCAAAAACCCTTTTTTTACCACCAGTCCTCTTTCGTCCAACGATTTATTGGTGTTCAATACCTTTTCTTTTGTAGGGGCAAGCACATCGTTGAAACGCTTAATCACGCACATGGGTAATACCACATTACCATATTCGTGGGGCTTATATACACCCACAATTTTGTCGGCTATTGCCCAGATAAGATTTGCTTTTTCCTGAATGTTTAAGGTAGTTTGTTTTTGTAGTTCGTCAGCTGACATATTAAATTGTTTTTTACATTTACTTATCACAAAAATAGGCAAAATTATCGGGAATATTCACTTTTGTTTAAATAAAAAACCCTGACTTTGTTTGGGTCAGGGCGTGAAAATGTTGATAAAGTGGAACAGGTTGTGTCAATCACCACTTAAAATGTTAAAAGTTCGTAGGTTTCAGCTATATGTTGATCTGTAATGCCGATGTATCGGCGGGTTATGGCTGTGCTTGAATGATTGAAGATCATGGATAATTGTATTAACATATTTTCAGATTTATCCCCTCGCTTGTATAATTCTGCGCCGAAACCTTTACGAAGACTATGGCAACTCATATTCTTTACACTTAAATTATACTTATCCCTAAATTCCTTCAATAAAACATTAAGGCGCTGAATTGAATAAACTGATTTTTTCTGACTGATAAATATAAAGTTGTCAAGATTATCGGGTTGAATTTTTTCAAAAGTGGATTTGATATACTTAGCCAAATCTTCATTTATCGTAATACGCCTGTATTTCTTTGTTTTCTTTTCAGTAATATCAAATGATTTTTTTACCGACAAATCTTCTTCCATTAGCATGTTCCACCTAATAGACAGGGTATCACTTACCCTTGTTCCGAAAAATAATGATACCGCTACAAAAAGTGAAAGCACATCTTTTCCGTCTTTTTTAAGTTTTTCAATTAAAAGCAGACCTTCATTCCATGTTAAAACGTCAGCCGTACTATGTGTGTATTTTTTACTCATTTTTGTTTCAATATTGTTGTTTTAAATTGTTTGTGAATATTTTGGTAAGGTCAGATTTTGAAGCAAATTTCAGTTGTCTTATATTATATTGATATTCAGCTATATAAATAATATATTCAGAAATAGTAGAAGTGAATATTATTCTTTGACCATTTTTTGTTTCAGTTCTCCAATCAGTTCAAGGGTGTTTTCAATTTCAAAATCGTCCATGTTCTCATGGGCTATGCGCAACATTTCGTCAATAAGCGCTTGTGTTATTTTCAAGCCATGTGAAAGGTAAAAATCGACACAGAACTTTGAAGTATTGTAATTAGCACACACGAATAATTCCTGCCCCATAATTTCCTGCTCTCTGTTCATATCCCAGCCAAAATTGATAATTTCTTTTGCTGCTTCAAGTTGCCTACAACTAACAGCAGTTAAAAACAACTCACCTATATCCAAGTCCTGATTGAATAACATTGACTTGAAGTGTTTTAATTGTTGTTGGTTTAATTGCCGTCCTGCTAAAAGCATGAATAATTTACGATTCTCGTCAGTCATATGTTTATAAAGTTGTCTAAATAATTTGTCTGTTATACTTATATATTCAATATTTTCAACGGATTTTTCCAAAGTAATGTATTTGTTATTAAGTAGATAAATAAAATCTTCAACTATTAAGGGGTTCAATAAATCTATTAAATCCATTTTCAACATCAATCGCCTAAATGGCACTTTACCATAAATGCGACTATGAGTAAATAGGATTGAAAGGACGCCAATCGACACTTCGTGTTGAGCCGGAATGTTTAATCTTGACTGGACGATGTTGGCATACTTTGACGCTTTTTCTATTCTGTTTGCCACGTCATTATTCGTTGATACTAAATCAGCAATAATGCGTAGATAATCCCTTGTTTTAATCTCTGTTGTGTTCAAATAGTCGGTATAGTTCGCTGAAATCATTGTGAATATGAAAAAAGTAAATGTCCGTTAGGTTAGTATTTAACGCTAATGCTTCAAGTAATTCAACCCAGTCCTTATCTTTGTTATTTTGGGGAATAAATGCTACTGATTTACACGCTAAAACTTCAACGAAAGTTGTCAAATCAGTATCATTATTCAAATCAAAATAATCATTACGATAACGATATAATCCCCTCGCATCAACAATTTTAGGATAGTTATTGCGAAAGTGTGTATATTGGTATTTACTACGGAAAATAAGGAATGATAGGTCAAAATCTTCAATTCTGTCAAATAAATTACCCCGGATTAAATGAATAGTTTTACCCTTATATTCAAACACCTTTTCAACCGGGTTATCTCGGTTTTGTAATATGAAATAATCCAAAGATGCTGAACTATGTGGATATAATGTCAGAAGATTTTTGTCAAAATCTAATCCACATTCAGTAAGATTATCCGTTTTTAATTCAGTTTTTTGGTTATATCCTAACTTGTAAAAATACTTCGCTACCAAATAATTACCATTGTTCTTTTGGTATAACTTTGAAGTTATGACAATTAGTCGGGACGGATTAAATATGGGTAATCCGGTAGATAAAACCAGTTGCGAAGACAGACTATACCCAGAACCAAAACCCAGATTTTCACCACTATTATTTTCACATAGCACATCAACAATAACACCTACTTCTTTCAGAATTGAAAATGCTGTAATAGCATCTGTGGGTATAGTGTAGATCCTTTTAGTGTCAGATATATGGGTACAACTATAATAGTTTATCTGATAATCCACACATATAATATTGTCAAAAGGAAGTGCTGAAAATCGTTCCAGTTGTTCATGTCCGGACGCAAGAAATAGGAAAGTCTTGAACCCAAATTCAAAATTGAAATCACTTTTCAATTTCAGAATAATTTCCTGTTTCAATTGCTTACTTTTCCGGGTGAAGTTAAGGTATCTGTTAGTATCGTGTGATACACCCAATTCATCCAATTTACCATAAGTTTTTCGGTGATTATTTGCTTTTAGCAATCGTGGTTTAATAGTATTATTTATCATTTTCAGCTCGAAGATAGTATAAAAATACTCATTTTCAAAATAAAACTGATTATATTAACTTACTTTAGATCAAGATATTATGAAGTTATTTTTGTTGTTTTTTATGTTTTTGTCAGTTTTTTGACAATTGAATTTTTATATATAATAATAAAAAAGAAAGTATGGAAGAATTATGGGATGTAGTGGATATATTGGGGGATCAAAGTTCAGTTTTCGTTGTAAAAAACTTACCGGAAGATTGCTTGCTTTATGCGCTGTCAGTAGTGTATCAATATATTCAACTTTATAATTTAGAAGACGAAGCTCAATATGACATATTATACTACGCAGAACCGAAAGAAGAACCAAAGAGCCAGTTCTTTATTTTCACCACATTACCTTACGATAGATTTTTGGATTATAACCGTGAATTTCAAATAGATGAATAAAAAATAATAAAATAAAATGATTACAAAATGGAAAGTTATTGACCCGATTAAGAATAACACTACTACTTTTCGCTTTTGGTGCGAAAACGAAACAACTGACCTTGAACTTGCTGAATACCTAATAGGTAAATACATCTTGGGATTTGGATACGAAACAAATGGATTGATAAAAATAAAAATGGAAGATGAAATATACTATGAAATAATGACTACTTTACCATTTTCGCTGTTTCAAAAAAATAATGACTTTAATGATTTTGTTGCTGTAAGCAACAAAAAAATAAAAGGGATAAAAAAATAATACACATAATATGAAAAAATTGAATTTACAAAAACTACTTGATCTGAAAGATATATCTATGACCGAATTTTCCAGTATGGTGGGTATAAAAAGACAATCACTATACTATATTTTAGAAAATATGAAAAGAACCGAAAAGTATCTGGACTTGTTTGCTGAAAAATTAAATATAAATCCGGACATTCTTAATGAATTTGTTGAAAATGAACCCATTACTACACTCACATACGAAGAAAAAAGGTATCCCATTTTCAAACCTGAAGATGTCAATTTACTAATTGAAGACATACTTGCTGACATTAACTTTGATGAATAAAACAATTCAACCCCGGCTATCTAAATTATTAAATAACAGGGGTTTAGTTTTGATTGATAACAAAATGTGATTATACATACTTATATATTTAATCTGGAAAATCATTTTTTGGAAAAACGAATGAAATATTAAAAATCATCATCGTCTTCACCTTCATTAAAGAAATCCCATTCTTCGTCGTCTTGAAAATAATCATTTTCGTCGTCATTTTCAAAAAAATCTTCAATTTCAGCGCACATTCTTATGGTCGCTTCACTATCTTCGTCGTCAGGTAGCAAATTATATAAATTATTCAAATGACGATACCAGATTTCTTGCGTTTCTTCCGAATAACTACTAGGAAAATAAATGCTATCATGGACGACAAGAAGACGGATCTGGGGATAGTTAGAATACGTTTCTGTAATTATCCCGATAATGAACTCTGTTTCAATTTTTGATAAAATATAATATATCATACTTTTGTTTGCCATATCATAACTTACAATTTCGTTTATACATGGGAAATATTGCTTTATTTGCTTTCGGATAAAGGTATCCCCATATCCTTTTAGTAAAGGGCTCCTTTTCTTATCCCCATTTAAGTAAATCTGAAATAATTCTTTTACCGCTTTGCGGGATAACTTGCGTTTTGGGATGTCCCTAAAATCCTTTATTTTCAATTTTTCACCTGTTTCTTCATAATGCTTTTGTGCTTTTTCTAATTGCTTCTGATACTTCTTTTCACGACTGCTTGTATCGCTGTCAATATATTCATTTAGTTTATCCTTCAACAAATCGTAAAACCTACCCGACTTAATCCAACTACAATACCTTTTGAAATCTGCGTCATTTTTCAGTTCGGGATTTTGCTGAAAAGCATAAACAGCAAGCATTACCGGGAAGCTGTTATGAATGTCCAGTTCGCAAAGTTCTTCACCAGATAGGGTAATACATTCTTTTCGCACATGAGAAGATAGGAAGGTGAAATTATTGTAAATGCGATTACTTTTCAACTTGAATGTGCTTGATACATTCTTCCACTTGTGTAGTTGAACTATGTTGCGAAACCAACGACTTAAATCTATATATGCGCTTTCTTCCAGATTAATTTTTCGTGGTACAAGTGTTCTAATGGTTGCTGAACGGAAATCCCTTTTTAATCGGTTAAATGTATCCGGATGGATTGAAACCTGGGGTATTTCAACTGGACTGATTGATTGCTTCTGTGCTTTTTTCTTGGGTGATTTTTTAGTATTTTCATCAAATAACTTCTTGTAATATATAGTTTTAACCACATTCGCATTTCTTGAAAAGTCATAAGAAAACCTGTATCCCATACATTTATTTCGGTTCAATAATTCATATAGTGTTGGGTGTGATACCTGGTCTTGATGCTTATACACAAAGTAGTTATCGCATTCTATTATATTATTGGTTATTAAATAGTGAATGTAAGGTGCGTAATTGCTGTATGTTCGTTTGAAAACTGCTGCTGGTATTTCTAAATACCCTTGTGGATTTGGTTTTCGGTGAATATAATTCACTGCTATAATGGATAATAGCTTGTTTATAATATCCCCTTTTATTTTGTAGGTTTTGTTATAGTAAGTTGTTGCGTCATTCGGAAATCCAAAGTCAAATAAAATGTAAGTCTGTTTTTTCTTCATAATCATATATTTTTTTCTTTATATATCTCATAATGAAGAAGAAGTTTTTTTATTTATCTATTATTCTCCCTTTCTTTCATATGTATTATGCTTGTTTTTGTGTTATTATTCTGTTATACAGAGAGATATAGGATTAGTGTTAGTTGATTTTAATTCCTTTATATATTATACCCTTCTTTCATATATATTATGCTTAATATGTTGCTATGTTTATGATAATTAGACATATGTAGCTGTTTTTATTTATATATTTTATCCAATACCTGTTCCATTTTTTCAATGCTTTTAATAGTTGGTTTGTATTCTGGTCTTATTAAATCATTTTCCAAAAGCATGTTGAATAAAAAAGTAGCGTCAGCATAATTCACTCCTAATCTACGTTGGATTTGCGATTTATTACATGATTTTTCTTCAACAATCATGTAGCAGCACGCTCTGAAAAGTTCTTTTACTTCCATTTCTCTGTGTTTTTTATATTTATAATTACATAGAAAAGAAGGGATTAGCAATAATCCCTTCTTTATCTTATCTGTAAAAAAACCAACTTTTCCCCGAACCACCATATCTATAATTTTTTATTGTTATCGTCTTAAAGTTAGATTTTTGAAAAAATGTTTCTGTTTTACGCAAAAAGTTTTGATTGTTGTGCTGGCTTTCTTACCATATCACACATTTCGTCAAGCAACTTCTTCTTCGTTGTTGGCTGTACGAAAATATATCTATCCAAATGTGGGGTGTTTATTTTATGACCCGTTATAGAAGTATATACGCTTTTGTCAGCCCCTGAATTAACCGCATGGGATAAGAAGGTTCTTCTTGCCATTTGTGGCGAGGCAAGCATATAAAGCGGTTTTCTTTCATATTCACCGGTTTCTTTATTCATTACAAGCACTTTTCTGTCAATGCCAGCAATTTCAAACACTTGCTTCAATTTTTTAGAATATGAACTTGACGAAATCTTTGGCATAACCCTTTCAGTAGTGAAATAATACTTATTCATCATTTCAAGTGCCAAAGCATTCAGAGGTGTGGCAGGCTTTCTTTTGGTTTTCTTTGCTACTTTTGGCTGTGTATATTCAACGGCTTTAATTATTTCGCCATCTTCTTCAAGTTCAATCAGATTTTTTTCTTTCGTCATACTATCTAATTCACCCGGTCTGCTACCTATTGAGTATTGAAACAAAAAAATAGACCTTACTAAATCAAAATCTTCATCTACTAAATCAACTGAATAAAGTTTTGAAACTTCATTCCTGGTCATTGCTATTGGGTCATCATATACCGGCTGGTTAAGTTTATATTTCGCGAAAGGATTATCATTTACCAATTCTTCGTTCAACGCCCAGTTCCAGAACCGGCGGATATATCCCATTATTTCAATAACATAAT
Organism: Candidatus Izemoplasmatales bacterium; assembly: GCA_028691315.1. Classification (GTDB taxonomy): domain Bacteria; phylum Bacillota_I; class Bacilli_A; order Izemoplasmatales; family Hujiaoplasmataceae; genus JAHIVB01. Next base: position 7,506 of record JAQUZN010000053.1, read on the forward strand.
TTTCAGTACGGATACTGAAATACCTTACTTCTTTATCATTCACATAAAGTTCGGGATAATCCTTTATAATTTCAAGTTCATTTTCAAAATATGTTTGAAAATCTTTAAGCCACAATTTATTCACGTCTTTCAGATAGGTTGTATATTCAATATGTTTGATATGAGATACATATCTTTCATATCTTTTTATTGAGTTAATTAAAGTGTTGATAGCCTTTACTTTTGTTTTACCAAAACGCCTGTCAATTATATACCTGCCTAATTGGTCGGTAAGCACATTCACCTTTAATTCTTCAAAACTGCCATATTTGATAAACTTTTCCACATATTCGTTAAAGATTTTGCTTGTAAGTCTGATATTTTTATCCTTAAACTTCAAATAAACTTCTTCAATCTTCATTTTACGCAACGCTACAGCATCCTTTGCTATTTTCTGTTCTGTCAAGGTGTAGGGGCTTGCTTTTACATTACGATAGCATTCGTTTTCATTATCCCAAAAGCGAATATCTACCTTGATTTCACTTTTCACCCACAATTCAGCATGCCTTCCGTCGATAAGACGAAAGCGCACATTTACCATAGTTTTTTTCCTACATGTTGTTTCTACTTTTGTGCTAATTACCATAAATTATTTTCTCCTTCAAGCACTTGTAGTCTGTTCTTTTTCAAAAGTCCGAGATATTTATGTTAAATACAGTTAAATATCTACTCTTGTAGCGAAAGTTGATCTATTGCCGATTTCTTTACCTGGTTTTCAATATTTCTGTATCTGGCGAAGGCACGAGAATTAGGACTATGCCCTGTTATCGCACCTATTACGGCTGTATCCTGAACCTTGTTGTAAAGGTTTCCTACCATATTCCGTCGGCACATATGTGATGATGCTATGGTGTTGATAGGCACAAGTTCTTCTTTGCCTGTCAGAGTATTTAAGACAATCACCTTACGTGTAATCCCGGCTAACTTGAAGATTTCTTTAATGGCCTTATTGTATTTTTGTTCCGAGATGAATGGTAGTAATTTATCGCCACCTTTATATTTTTCTAAAATAGCACCGGATGTATTATTAAGAGGTACTACAATCGCATTACTTCGCAAATGTTTTGTTTTGTTTGGGATGTAAGTAATAGTACCACCTATCACATTTTGCCAGGTAAGTCTCATTAGGTCTGAAACACGGCAACCTATCAGTGAATGAAAGACAAATATGTCCCGCTGTACCAATAATGCTGGTCGGCTTGAAAAATCGGTTGTGTAAATCACATTAAGTTCTTCCAGCGATATATAAATTGGCGAACCATATACACAACCTTTAATTTTGAAATTAGCGAAAGGATTAAATTGAATATATCTGTTTTTATAACACCATATGAAAAATGTGCGCAGTTTTGTCATCATGTCAGAAATGGTGTTATCACCTCTTGCTTTGGGTTGCCTGCTTTCCGGGACGTTTTCATAAAGTTTTGGATAATCCGTTGCCAACACACATTCATTTTTGAAAAAGTATTCAATTTGTGATAGTTTATCAGTCGTTATGTCGGTCAAAAAAATTCTTTTGACTTCCTTTCCAAAGCAAGCGTATAATTCATATCGCTGAAGGGTTCGAAGGATTACCTTGTAATTTTTTTTGCGAACATCAGAAATCTTATATTTATCGATGAATTCGGCGAATGTATCAATCAGTAATTGTTCATCGCTTTTGATTTGTCTTGGTTTAGGTTCAACATCTTGAACTGCTATAGCTGGTGCTTGTGTTGTGGCAACTTCCGCCATCCTTTGTGCCACCTTTTTATTAAACCAACTACTTGTCAGTTTAAGGGATTTGTCAGCAGCATTATATAGTTCAATAAGTAGTTTTTTCCTGTCTAAAATCTTTCTATTAAAATCCAACTTTACTTCTTCAGCTATATTTGCTTTAGAAGAATAACCTTGCTGAATTTTATCAAAGTGATTGGGTAGGATTTCAATTTCACTTGTGTGGGATATATCAAATTTACTATCTGTCAGACGAAACCTAACAGAGGCAGATTTAGCCAGATTAGAACACCGAATGTAAGCCACAACTTTTGCCATAATTTCGAATATAATTCAACACTAGCTAAAGTAGGAGTAAATAATTTGCCCGACAATTTTAACGTCATTTTTTGCTCTGATTTATGTATTCCTAGCATTTATGAGGGATTTCTCACAATTAAAGAAGGAGCAACTATTACTATACATATTGCTATATATCAGCAACATAGTTGTTTGAAAGAATGTAGAATAAAAGGAAATGACAGAAAAGTCAGTATCAAAGTTAGAGCAAATTAAGCAAATACATGACTCGGCTCTGGGTACAGAAGACCCCACAAAATCATATGATTTTGTGGGGTTTTTCATTTTTCAATGCTACTTATTGAAAATATGTGATATTTGCTAAACTTATTGTATGTTTTTTGTGTTTTTATATAAAATAGACTTTTTTCATCTTTTTTTATATAGGAAATTTGGTTGCAGAGCAATTAACAATAGCTATTGACAATTTAATTCAACATGTATGAGAACGCTTTTCATTTCCTCAGTTATGTTCGCGATACTTGTTCTGATGAGTGGTTGCGATATGTTTTTGGAAGGTTCGAAAGGAGATCTGACTTTGACCCTCAGAAACTCCTCCAAGCTTGATACGCATTTATGGATTAATGACGAAACTATTGGCCCTTCAAATAAGGTGAGCCCCGGTGGTAAGCGTACTGTATACAAATCCTATATCGATGAAGAAGGAAATCCTCAATTTCCTGAAGATACAAAACTATCATATGTTGTTTATGCCGGTAGAAATGGTGAGGTGTTGACATCTACTACCTTTGAAGTTGATACCAATGTTTCAAATAATCTGAGTTGTACTTTCAACGGAACAAGTCTTTCTGTGAGTTACTAATATAAAATCAAAAAATATCAAATAACATTTTATCAATAAAATACATTTTGACAATTGAGTATTAGAATTTGGTTCTTTATTGTGTAATTAGTTGTGTTGTGAAGAAAAAAAACAGCCCGGAAAATTGTTTTTCCGGGCTGTTTGAGTATTGTAAATATCAGTTTTAAAGTTTCCTGGGATCAAGTCAAAAAGTTGTGGGGATAAAAATTTAAGCATATATTTTTGATAGTCTAAAGAGGAAAAAAGGAATATCTCTTACTCCTCTGAATTGAGATCTAAAAGCTTTGATTTTGGCATTAAAAG
>JAQUZN010000054.1 GCA_028691315.1 Candidatus Izemoplasmatales bacterium
CCAGCCATCGGAGCGATGACTACTTTATTTTTAATTGTTAAATCTCTAATGTTCCATTCCATATTCTCAAAACCTTTCACAATGATTATATCTTATATGATTGTATAATACAAAACAAATTACTTTAAAAAAGGAGTATGATATAATATTTAAAGGGATGTGATTTTAGATGAAAGATTACTTAGTAAAAGCTTATGCCTTTGATGGCACCGTTAGAATATATGCGGCTTCAACAACTATATTATGTGAAGAAGCTAGAGTGATTCATGATACATGGCCAGCTGCAACAGCTGCCTTAGGAAGAACATTAACTGCTTCTGTTATTATGGGCGCAATGTACAAAGAAGATCAAACATTATCGATTCAAATTGATGGTGGTGGTCCAATCGGTAAAATTATCGCTACATGCAATGCGCACGGGGAAGTCAGAGGAGTAGTCTCTAATCCTCATGTTCATATGTCAACAAATGCTGGAAAACTAGCGGTTGGAAGTGTTGTTGGAAATAATGGATATATTCATGTAACAAAAGATGTAAAAATTAGGGATACATTTACTTCTTCAACCGAATTGCAAACAGGAGAAATAGCCGAGGACTTTACTTATTATTTTGCGAAGAGCGAACAGATTCCTTCTTCTGTAGGCCTTGGTGTTCTAGTCAATGATGATAATTCTGTTCTTGCAAGTGGTGGATTTATTTTACAAATAATGCCTGGATGCAAAGAAAAAACTCTTGAAACAATAGAAACAAATATCAAAGCAATTAAGCCTGTAAGTGAACTAATTCAAAAAGGGTATTCGCCAGAAGATATTGTTAATGAAATTACAAAGGGAGATCATGTTTTGATTGAACAAATGGATTTAAAATATTCTTGTGACTGCAATAAAGACCGTTTTGCAAAAGGACTACTTTCTCTAGGAGAAACTGAACTTCAAGAAATGATTGAAGAGGATAAAGAGATTGAAACCACTTGCCATTTCTGCGGTAAACAATACTACTTTAGTATTGAAGAATTAAAATTGTTAAAAGAAAACACAGTAAAAGTTAATTAGAATCAAAAACGAACCAACATTTATTGGTTCGTTTTTTTATTTTGAAATTCGTGAGATGATACATTCTTATGCTTTGAAATCAACTCTTTAATTTCTTCAGTCGCTTGAAACTTATCTTCTAAGAATGGTACTTTAATTTTTCTTTTACTCGTTTTAATTGCGATACAATATAAGCATATATTATCTTTATAGGTTACACTTTCTATTTCAGAAACATCAATGGCAACCGCTTCTTTGATCAAATGAATAGTTAATATATTTTTTTCTAAGACAAGAATATTCTTTGGCGTTTTATTGTATAAAAAAATTAGACGATAAAAATTAAAAAGAATTCCTAAAACACAAAATGCAGTCGCAAGTATTTTCAAAAAAGCGATTGAAGTAATTAAATAAACTAGCACTAAAAAAATAACAAAAACAAGATTTTGCAAAAGAATCGTTTCAGAAAAACCTTTCATCTTTTTGGCTATAATTGTTTTCATCTGTTTCTCCCAAAAAAGTAAACATATCTTATTATTAGAAAATGAATTGATACCAATTACATTATAATACTCCTATATGAATTTGTATATATCAAAAACATAAATACTATCCCTATATTGAGATAGTATTAGTCAAGAAAATCATACTTAACTTCAAGCTTCCTAAATATTTTTACAATGATAAAACTAAACAATAAGTAAAAGATAGCTGCTAAGACAAAAGGAGATAATGTAAAGTCTCTTGAAACAATTTCTTTTACATTTCGTAAGATATCCGAAATAGCAATCACTGTGACAAGTGCTGTATCTTTAATCAAAGTAATCACTTCATTGGTTATAGTAGGAAGTTCTTTTCGAATCGCTTGAGGAAGAACGATGAACCGGTAGATAGAACCAATATGTGCACCTTCAACTGCAGAAGCTTCGTACTGGTCTTTTGGTATAGACTCAATTCCCGCACGGATTATTTCAGTGAAATAAGCAGCATAATTTAATATAAAGCCAATATATGCGACCATCATTCTATCGACACTTATCCCAATTGAAGGGAGTCCATACATAAATAGAAATAACTGAAGCATCAGCGGCGTCCCTCTAAATAGCCAAGTATAAAAAGAAATCGATTTTGAAACAATCTTACTGTTTGATTTTCTTAACACAGCAATTAAAATACCTAGTGGAAAAGAAAAAATCAGTGTAACAAAAAATATCTTCGTCGATACCCAGGCACCTGTCGCAAGATACTCAATTGTCTGTAATATGTAATCCATACATTAGTTTAGAAATATGTTCTCGCCAAACCAAGTCATCGATATCTGTGCAGCTGTACCATCATCAACCATAGCCTGTAATGTTTGATTAAATAAATCTCTTAACTCAGTGTCTTCAAGCCTAAAACCAATTCCATATTCCTCTGTTCCAAAATCTTCTGTAGCGATTTTATATGTATCCTCTATTTGTGTCAACATATAACGTCCCATGATTTCATCAATAACAACTGCATCAATAGTACCATTTTTAAGGTCAAATAGAGCTTGAGTATACGTATCATATTTAACCAGTTCCCCAATAGATGAAACGATGTCATTCGCATTTACTGCTTCTTCAGATGCACTACTAATTTGAACTCCCACTTTTAATCCAGATAGATCACTTATGGTGTCAATTGTAGAATCATTATTTGTGATCACAATCTGACGATTTGCTAAATATGGATTTGAAAATGACATTTCAAGCAGCCTTGAATCTGTAATCGTTAAACCATTCCAAATCATATCAATTGTTCCTGAGTTTAGTTCGAATGCCTTCGAATCCCAATCAATTGGTTGAAATATAACATTAACGCCAAGTCTTTTCGCTACTTCTTTTGCTAAGTCAACATCAAACCCCACAACATTTCCCGCATCATCCCTAAATCCCATTGGCGCAAATGTATCATCTAAACCAACTACAAAATAACCTTGTTCCTGTATTTTTTCCCATGTCGTTAAATCTTTAGTTGAGCTGCAACTAATAAGTCCAAAACTAAGTGCAAATGCTACTAGTAATACAATTATTTTTTTCATGTGAATTCACCTCGTGAGCAACATTATACTTTATTGCTTTATCATTGTAAAGCATTAAAGCGCATTTTGTAAATGAAAACGGTTGTTTCGTCAACCGCTTTTTTTTATTTCTTTAATTTTTCTAATACTAATTTATACCCGTCTGCACCGTAATGTAGGGATTTATTAACTCTGCTGATAGTGGCAGTTGAAGCGTGAGTTTCATTTGAAATTAATTGGTATGGAATTTTAGCATCAAGCATTTTTACGACTCTAACTCGTTGTCCCATGTCTTGAATCTCTTTAATTGTACACAAGTCTTCAAAAAATCGATAACATTCATCCTTGTTATCAAGTTTCAAAATCGCTTCAAATAATAGTTCAATATCTTCACTGGCAAACCTAGATTGATAGGACATATGACCACCTCTTAAACTCATTATATCATGAATTATTAAATTGTAAAACAAGAGAAAAAAGAAAGATGCTTGGCATCTTTCTAAATTAGATTAATTTCATGTATTTTTTGATTTCCCATTCAGTAACAGTAGTTCTAAAGTCATCCCACTCTTTGATTTTTAATTCGACGAATTTTTCAAAAATGTGTTTTCCTAATGCTTCCACTATTAATTCATCTTTTTTAAGTTCATCAACTGCTTCTTTTAAGTCTTCTGGTAAATTATATACACCTAAAGCCGCTCTTTCAGCTGCTGTTTTTTCAAATAAGTTTTCATTAATTGGCGCAATTAGTGGTAAATTTCTTTCAATTCCATCTAGTCCAGCAGCTAGAATAACTGCCATCGCCAAATATGGATTTGCTGCTGTATCAACACTTCTAATTTCGGTTCTTGTCGTTTTTCCTCTTGTTGCGGGAATTCTTACCATAACCGAACGGTTGTGCTCAGACCAAGAAACATAACAAGGTGCTTCATATCCTGGAACTAATCGTTTATAAGAATTAACGGTTGGATTAGTAACAGCACAAAATCCTCTACTATGTGTTAAAATGCCAGTTAACCATTGACGACAAATGTGGCTAAGCCCCATTGGATCGAGCGGATCATAAAAAGAATTATTTCCTTTGGCATCCGCTAAAGAACAATTAGTGTGCATTCCAGAACCATTAATTTTAGCTATTGGTTTTGGCATAAATGTTGCATGAAGCCCATGTCTTCGTGCGATGTTTTTAACAACTAATTTAAAAGTCTGAACATTATCACATGCTTCTACAATATTTGAAAATTGGAAATTGATTTCATTTTGACCAGGAGCTACTTCATGGTGACTTGCTTCCATTGTGAATCCAATGTTTTCAAGTTCTAAGACGATATCGCGGCGACAATCGCTAGCACCATCAATTGGTGATAAATCGAAATATCCTCCGTTATCTGTCACATCCATGGTAATTTCACCTTTTTCATTAATCTTGAAAAGGAAGAATTCCGGCTCAAAACCAATATTCAAGGTAGAAAAACCAAGTTTTTCCATTTTTGCCGCAACTCTTTTTAAGTTGGATCTTGGATCAGCGTCGCTTGCTTTTCCATCAGGAGTATACACATCACAAATTAGTCTTGCGACTTTTCCATATGATGTTTCTTCCCAGTTTAAAATCAACCAAGTATTATAATCAGGTCTTAAGTACATGTCTGCTTCCATAATTCGGACAAATCCTTCAATTGAAGAACCATCAAACATTACTTTGCCATCCAAAGCGGTTTCTAGTCTTCCAAGTGGAATTTCTACACTTTTGATGGTCCCGTTAATGTCGGTAAACATTAACCGAATATAACGAACATTCTCTTCTTTTGCAATTCTTAAAATCTCTTCTTTTGTATATTTAGCCATACATTCATTCTTATAATCGTCTTTGACAATGCGATGCACTCAAAAACAAATTATAACCCTTCTTTTTATTTAAAAGACGCCATTGTCTTTATATGAAAGTCATTATACATATCAGAATATAAATTATCAATGCTTTTTATTTAAATTCATTAATTATTTTTATACAAGCATCAAATTTAGAAATTTTAAAGTCCATCGCTGTCTTTAAAATCAATTGATGGGCTTCTTCTTCAGAAAGCCCTTCACTCATCAATAATTTTTTGCATTTACTCATTGCTTGTTCGGTATTTAATTTTGTTTTTAACGCTTTATTTTCTTCGATTAATGATTCTAATTTTAAAGTCTGTTTCTGAAATAGAGTAATTGCTAAAGGCAATTCGCCATCCATCTTTACTTCATCAATTTGGACAAAAAATGGATTGTTTTGAAAACGATGAAGAATACTAGACATACTATTCATTGAGATAAAGATAATTGGAATCGTTTGATTAACTAAAAGACTTTCGATAAATTGATAAAGACCGCTTATTTTATATGAAGAGTGAATTATTAAGAATTGATAACGGGTTAAATCATCCTTTCTAATTGGTGTTTTTACAATATCAAAAGGAATTCTCTTATCAGTAAGAATTCGATTAATTCTGATTCTTAACATTCCGTCTTCAATACAAACTAATACTTTTGTCATCTTAATATGGTAATGGATATTTTTGTGTCAACTTGATGACTTCGTTTTTAACAGTTAACTTTACTTCTTCATTATCTGGGTTTGATAACACTTTGTCAATCAACCTTGCTACTAGTCGAAAATCCGATTCATTCAAACCTCTTGTAGTCATTGCTGGTGTGCCTAAACGAATTCCGCTGGTAATAAACGGTTTTTGTGTATCATATGGAATGGTATTTTTATTACAAGTGATATTTACTGAGTCTAATAAGTTTTCAGCTTTTTTGCCGGTAAGTCCAGTTTTGGATAATACATCTAGTAACAATAAATGATTATCAGTGCCACCAGATATGACATGATATCCAAGTTTTATAAACTCATCAGCGAATGCCTTTGCATTCCATACAACCTGATTTTGATACTCATTAAATTGAGGTGATAAAGCCTCTTTAAAAGCAACTCCTTTTGCGGCAATAATGTGCATTAATGGTCCGCCTTGAATACCAGGAAAGACTATTTTATCAACTTTTTTAGCGATTTCTTCATTGTTTGTTAGAATAATTCCACCGCGTGGTCCGCGAAGTGTTTTGTGAGTTGTCGATGTGACAATATCCGCATAATCACAAGGATTTGGATGAAGTCCAGCTGCTACTAATCCTGCAATATGTGCCATATCCACCATAAGCATCGCGCCAACACTGTCCGCAATTTCACGGAAACGTTTAAAATCTAATATTCTTGGATAAGCTGAAGCACCGGCAACGATTAGTGTTGGCTTGATTTCTAGAGCTTTTTTTGCTAAATCATCATAATCAATCATTTCTGTTTCTTTTGTAACAAAATATGGATAAAAATCATAATCTACACCACTAAAATTAAGTGGATGTCCATGGGTTAGATGTCCACCTTGATCAAGTGCCATCCCCATAACTTTATCTTTTGGTTGAATGATAGCTCGATAAGCTCCCATATTTGCGGTTGATCCTGAATGTGGTTGAACATTCGCAAATTTAACATTAAACAACGCTTTAACTCTTTCTTTTGCTAGAGTTTCTGCTTCATCCACAAATTCACAACCACCATAGTATCTTTTACCAGGGTAACCTTCTGCATATTTGTTTGTTAAAACCGATCCATCTGCCTCAAGTACAGCTAGTGAAACAAAATTTTCAGAAGCGATTAATTCTAAATGACTTTCTTGACGATTCTTTTCTTTTTGAATGATTTCTGCCATTTCTAAATCAACGAGCGCTAAATTTTTCATTCCTTATTCCCCTTCTTCTCTATAAATACTCCAGGATAATCTCCTGATAATTTAACAATCACTAATTCATCGCTTCCCGTAGGGATGTTCTTTCCTACATAGTCCGAACGAATCGGAAACTCCCTATGTCCTCTATCTACTAATACTGCTAATTGCACTTTTTTTGGTCTTCCAAAATCGACTAAAGCATCCATCGCCGCTCTTACTGTTCTTCCCGTAAAAAGAACGTCATCCACAATAATACAAACTTTGTTAGTAACATTAAAATGTTCATTATGACTTTCTTTTTTATATTCGTCATCTCTGTATTCAGATATATCAAGGGAATAAGTTTTAACGTCAATACCTTCAACCATTTTAATGTTTTCTTGGATAATTTTAGCCAGTGGATACCCTTTTTGAAGAATGCCAATTAAGATGACATCATCTAGATTTTCATTTCTTTCAATTATTTCATGAGTCATTCTTCTTAAGGTTTTGATAATCGTATCTTTTTCAATTAATAGTCCCATATGTATCACCTAAAACAATTATATCATGAACATAAAAGAAAAGCCCACAGTTTTTTGTGGGCTAAACTTCATTATTCAATCGAATCGATTGGTGTTTCTTGAGGCAATATTTGATTTAAAATTATTCCAATAAACGCGGCAAGCGCCATACCTGAAATTGCAACCCCAACATTGATAATTGCTCCTCCAAGGCCTAAGACTAACATCGTAGACACAATAATTAAATTCCTTGTTTTTGTTAAGTCCACTCTATCTTCAATTAATACCTTTAATCCGTTTCCAGCAATAAATCCATATAGAATAATGCTAATTCCACCTAGTACAGCCCAAGGTATTTGCGCAATAATAACCATAAATACATTAAAGAATGATAATAATACCGCGATTGTTGCTGCTAACCCTGTAACATAAACGCTACCTACTCTTGTAATACCAACGACGGATGTATTTTCACCATAACTTGTATTGGCAGGACCACCAAGTAATGCCGCAACAGCAGTTGCCACACCGTCGCCCATTAATGTTCTATGTAATCCCGGGTCTTTTAAGTAGTTGTTATTTGTGATTCTACCTAATACTTGGTGATCACCAATATGTTCACATGCTGTTACAAAAGCTAAAGGTGCAATTGTTAATACACCAGCTAAATTAACTTGATAAAATGAAATTGTACTTCCAAGTACATTTATACTTCCGTTTCCAAACCATAAGACCATAAATTCAGGCACTTTAAACCATAAAGATGGCGTTTTTAATGTTTGCCAAATGACATCAAATTGAATCAATCTTGTATCAGAAACAACAGTGGATCCATTCATTGTTACTGTTCCAGGGAAAATGATTTCAAGCAACATCGCAAAAGCAAATCCTGTAGAAATTCCAATTAAAAAAGGGATAATTCTAGGAAACCCTTTGGCCTTTAATGCTATTAATATTACTGTAGAAAAAGAAACTACTGCGGTTAAAATGACTTTGATACTTCCACCGCTAACTAATCCAGCGCTTGAAACTGCGGTTCCAGCAAGACTGAGTCCAATAATGATGATCATTGGTCCCACGATGATAGATGGCAATAGTTTTTGAAGCCAACCACTACCAACAAATTTGATGATGATGGCAATAATAATGTAGATAAGCCCCGCCACGAACAATCCTGTCAAAACAGCACCCCAATTTGAAGTTGTCGCATATACAGTAATAATCGCCGCAATATATGCAAATGAACTTCCTAAGTACATTGGTACTTTTTTCTTCGTAAAGAAAATATAAATTAGTGTTCCAATTCCTGAAGTAAATAATGCGACACTCACCGGTAATCCAGTTAATCGAGGAACTAAAATAGTTGCGCCAAACATTGCAAACACGTGTTGAAAAGATAGTAAAAACCATTTGTTCGCCTTTGGTTTTTGGTTATAATCCAGTAACAATTTTTGCATTTCATTTCTCCTTTTCTTTATTTTTTCCAAAAAAAAGTCCCAAGTCAAAGAGACTTAGGAATAAGATCAAAATAATTTAAGAAGATGAAATTATTTTTTTCTTTTTAGCCTCTCTGGACTATTTTAAAGGAAAATTCTGTTTAGATATTATCATATGGTTTTTAAGAAGTCAACCTATATTTTATAAAAAAGAAAAGATGTAGTGTTTTCTACATCTTAAATAACTATATTTATTGTTAGGTCGTTATAATTGTTTCTAGTGGCATTGACAGATTACCCGCGTAATCTTCTGCCATAATGACAATATAATTATCATAATCAAGTTTTAAATTCGTAATTAATACTCCGGGAACAGCTGATTTTTTTACCAATGCGTTATTCACATATATATAATATTTTGCAATATTCATATCATCTTCTGCTTCAGTCCAAGTGAGATATACCGAAGTCCCAGATTGTTTCACAATATGAGGGTTTGTCGGTGCGCTTGGCGCCTGAGTATCCCCGCTGACATAATCTTGTTGGTAAACTCTAACATAGTCAACAGTTAAAGCGGTCGGGAAAATTGTGTCATCAATTCCCATTGCTCCACCCCAAGTTCCACCAATTGCTAAGTTTAAAATTAAATAAAAGTTTTGATCAAATGGCCAGTCTACAGTCGTATCATAATTTGCTGTTCCTCCAATGGAAGAACTATAGGATACTTTTGCGTACTGAACATCATCAAAATACCAAGTAATACTCGTTTCGTCCCAAATAACAGAATAAGTATGATATTGATTCACAACATCGATGATAGGAACTAGTCCTTTGGATTCTATTAACGAGGTATTTCCGCCACGACCGTTGCCACCATAAAAACGTTCTGTATGGATTGTCCCAACAACATTGTTTAGATCATATCCAACATGTTCCATAATATCAATTTCACCACTATCAGGCCATCCACCATATTTACTGGTTGAAGGCATCATCCAAAACGCTGGCCAAGTTCCTCTTCCATAAGGAATCATTGCGCGCATTTCAAATTTTCCATATTTAAAACTTTGTGTATCTTTTGTCCATATTTTTGAAGAAGTATAAGCTAATCCGCCATATGATTCTTTTAAAGCAGTGATGATTAAATTATTGCCATCTACATATAAATTTTCTGTTCTGTTTGTATAATATTGTTTTTCATCGTTGGTATCTGCTTTTTTTACATTGACTGTCCATTTTGTAGGGTCAACTGTCCCGGTATATGAAAACTCGTCACACCAAACTGGAACCCATCCATCGACTACGTCTATAACAGAACATTCCTCAGGAATTAAGTCTGTAAGTGGCGTTTCTGTATTTGTAATTTGAGTCGTTGTAGTCGTTTGTGTTGTTGTAGTTGTTGTTTCTGTCATGGTTGTAGTTGTAATAATATCGCACCCAATAAACACGAATGCAAATACAAAAACTAAAGATAATGAAAGTAATTTTTTTATCATAAACGAAACCTCTTTCTATATGTAAACTGTTACACACATAATGATATCATATATATGCACAAAAAAAAAGAAAAATAGCCTAGCAAGATTCCTATTTTTTCTTCTTAAATTATAATAAATGAATTAGCCTATTCGATAAATCTATCATTTGATCTACAGATAGTGCTTCAGATCTAATTTGAACGTTGATATGTTCAGCATTTAATAATTGTTCAATCTTATCTCGGTTCAAAGAAGGGTAAGTAAAGAGAAGATTATTTGCCAACGTTTTTCGTCTTTGCGTGAAACTGTTATGAACAAACCCAAAAAAGAATTCTTCGTTATCCGCAAGATGGGCAATCTCATTTTTAACTTCAACGGCAATTACGGCGGAGTCTACACTTGGTTCTGGAATAAATACATTTTTAGGGACATTAAATAAAATACTCGC
>JAQUZN010000055.1 GCA_028691315.1 Candidatus Izemoplasmatales bacterium
AGAACTAGCATCTTGTGCTAGTTCTTTTTTTAATGAAATGTTATTTTTTGTGTAATAATAGGATATAATATCACATAAATTAGTTTCATTTTTAATGTTTGTTACTTTCTTTGCAAGAAAATAGGAGAATAAAGTTTAATGAAACTAATTATATTAGCAGTATTTACTTACGTATTTTTTGATTAATGAATCAGTATATAGAAAAAGATTAGCGAATTTCGCTAATCTTTTTCTCAAATATTTATATAAAAAACGATTATTCTTAGATAGAATACATTACTCCAAAAAATAAAGGTATTTGATCAGGAGACATAATTATATATAAAAATGGACGGTTAACATTAAATTCAATTATCTTGTCTACTGAAAGAGAAGCAGTATAATCCATCGTTGTAGAAGCTGCAACTTTGACGCCTACTTCATCAACTTGGATTTTTGCCATTTGTCTTATGCTATCAACATTAATATTGTCATTTGTTATTAATGAAAAATTAGAGCCACTAAACAAAGAATTTAATCCTAGATTCTTTAGCGTATCGTCTAGGGTAAGATCATTATAAAACGAAAACTTTGGAATTGTCATCATTATGGATGCGTCTGTATAATACGTGTTAGGTTGTAACAATTTTAGCATTTCATTTTGATCATTGACTATATCAGTAATACTCATGGTTTCATCTGGTAGAATAAAAATCATAGAGCTGCCATCCATAAAATACTTTTGGGCAGCTGTTGCTTTTTCAGATTCATAATATTTAGCATAATAATCTAATTTTTTCATCATGTTTACAATTTGTTCTGAACCATCATTAGCATAGAACTTGTCTTCAACTGTATATTTTGAACTAAATTCTGTTTTCCAAGTTCCATTATAATATATGGTGTTATTGATAAGTAAACTAGATGATTTTAAATAATTAAAATATTCTTCAGTTGGAGATAAAAAATGATCTGTGCCTTCATCGATTTTTTCTACTAATCTTCTTCCTGCTTCTCCAGATGCGAAGTTTTTTTCAGCTAATTCATAGTGAAATATAGACTCGTATTGTTCAAAAATATTGGTGTTATAGGCAACATAACTGTTGTCATAGAACACGGTATTTTCAAAGTAAAAAACAGTAGAATCATCTGAAACGGGTAATCTATCGTTCAATAGATTAATTTGATCCATCAATTCAGTTTTTGACATTCCTAAGAGGGCTTCAACTTCTTCCTCTGCACTATTTGATGAATAGGAATAGACAATTGCTAAAACATAATACAAGCTAATTGGAGAAAATACAACATTTTCATCATTCGTTAATTCAGCAAAAGTGTCTAAATTAAAATCAATAAAATTGCTTATAACGTCGTCTTCAAACTTTACATCTTCAGCATTAACAGATGAACAACCAATTAATGTAAGTCCAAAAATAAGAAGAGAAAAACTTATCAATAATTTTTTCATAAAAACCCCCCAAATATTGTTTATTTTAATATTTCTTGTAAAAAAATAACAATGATACTTTCAATATCCATATATGTAAACAAACGAACACGTGTTTTTATTGGTGGTAAATCAAAAATCGACAAAATTTTTTTCAATAAGTAAAGTCAACCAAGGGTATACCTTGTTTTGATTGATTAAACAGGATAAACGATTATAATATAGTTATAGCATAAGCGAAGAGGTGTAAGATGTCTAAGTGTTCTGAAAATATCAAAAAGTATCGAAAAGAAAAAAATCTAACACAGACTGAACTTGCCAACATGTTGTTTGTTTCAAAACAAGCAGTAAGCAAGTGGGAAACCGGTAAAGGATATCCAGATACAGCTTCACTTCCATTGATAGCCAACACTTTAGGCGTTTCGATTGATGAGTTGATGGGTGAAAAGAGCTTGGAACCAAAAAAGTCTAAAATAAAGATACTTCTTTTTTCTTTTATTGGAATACTAGTAACGGTACTATTATTTTTTCTATTAGTTCCTTCGCTCATTGATATTAATAAAAATATAGTCGCGATTAAAGGAATTGCACAACAAATTGGCTATGATTTGCCAACTCATGGATTGTATGTCACAATTACATTTGAAGACTGGACGATATATGGTAATACAATTCCAGTTAATACAATGAGTTATATTGTATTTTCAGATGACAAAGAATTAACGAACTTTGAAGATGAAATTAAGAATAGCCATTTATGGGCGCCTGTCTTTCCTGAAGAATTATTACCAGTAGTTATCAATGAAATCCAACAATACACTACAATTGGTGATTATTATATGCTCTACAACAGCACTTCAAAAACATATAATGCATTGCCGTCCAGTTTAGAATCAAATGACTATTTACTTCTTATCTATCAGAAAGATTTAAATAGGTTAATAATTTTTGAATACACATTTATATACGAGGAGGTAACAAATGAAAAATAAGGTTGTCATCGTAATTATGTTATTAATGTTTATAACTTTAACTGGTTGCACTAGTACAAATACCGATAATGAATTTGACTTGTCTGGAGAGTATGTTTATGGCGATTGTATATATTTAAGCTTTTTTTCGTCTTCAACTCTAGAGTCACAAACATTACAGCACAAAAACATCTATTATCTTAATTTTAGTGATACATCAATGTTATATTATTCTGAAGATAACGAATTGGATGTTTCATATGAAAATGTTAATTATGTTAGTGTTGAAAAAGACCAAAACATTAGTGATATTTTAACTTTAAATTTATACGGATTGAATATGGAAGAATTCCTTGATTCAATTGAGTATCGATATGATATATATAGAAATAATCTTATGATTGGGTTTACCATCTTTCAAGGTGATTCTCACACGTATATCGCCTACACAGGTATGGGGGGTTCAAGCAAAGATATATTTAATATATGGAGTATCTTTGAAATAGAAAAAACGAACTGATTTACTATTTTTTGTTATAATCTTGTAAGGGTTTAGTGCATATGTTATGATTGAATTAAGAAAAATACTATATGAGTATTAAAGCAACATGCAAAGAATGCGAGTAAAAAATATGATTAAACCAAGGAAATTTAAAAAGGGCGATAAAGTAGCAATCGTTAGTTTATCAAGTGGCACTTTAGGAAATCCTTCATGCCAACACCAATTAGAATTGGGAATAAAAAGACTGAAATCATTTGGTCTTGAACCTGTTTTTATGCCTAATGCACTTAAGGGAATTGATTATTTATATAAACACCCAAAAGCGAGAGCACAAGACTTAAAAACAGCATTTTATGATGACTCTATCTCTGGAATCATATGTGCGATTGGTGGAGATGACACATATCGTCTACTTCCATTTCTAATGGAAGATCAAGAGTTTGTTAATCAGGTAAAAAGTCACCCTAAAATATTTACTGGCTTTTCAGATACAACTAATAATCATTTTATGTTTTATAGTTTAGGCATAACCTCCTATTATGGGCCAAATTATTTAAGCGATCTAGCTGAATTAGAAGAAGATATGCTTCCATACACTAAAAATGCATTTTTAAGTTTTTTTACTAATTCGAATCCAGTTGAAATAAAAAGTAGTCCAATTTGGTATGACGAAAGAAAGGATTTCTCTTTAAATGCATTAGGAACAAATAGAATAGCACATCCCGAAATCAACGGATATGAAGTTTTAAGGGGAGAAGGAATAGTTTCTGGAAAGTTACTTGGAGGTTGCTTAGAAAGTATATTTGATATGTTGACTGGGACAAGATACTCTGAAGAAAAGGTTATATATGAAAAGTATCAGATCTTCCCTCCAAAAGAAAATTGGAAAGATAAGATATTGTTCATTGAAACAAGCGAAGAAAGACCAGCTCCTACTGAATACAAAAAAATGATCAATGTACTAAAAAAACATGGAATTTTTGAAGTGATAAACGGTATTATTGTTGGAAAACCACAGAATGAAATTTATTATAAAGAGTATAAAAAGATATTACTTGATTCGACAGAAGAGTATAAGTTGCCGATTATATATAATGTCAATTTTGGCCATGCTTATCCCAGAACTGTTATTCCATATGGGCTAGAGGCCAAATTGGATTTATCTCAAAAGCGTATCACAATTTTGGAATCATTATTTGATTCGTTTCTGTAATAAATAAAAATATAAAAATGATCATCGACCGATTTTGTCAAAAATTCGATGGTCTTTTTTATCAACAGATTCAAGAGCGAAACACTTAAGGATTTTGCATATAAATATTGGTTTCAATTTTTGATTAGACTCGATATGCAAATAAAAAACCGAATTGATTTTCTAATTGTATAAAATATTTATAAATAATTGTTGTTTAACAATAATTATGTGCTATAATATTATTGTTAAACGATAATTTTATATAGGAGGGCTATATGAAACGAATTATGGTATATATTGTTTTTTTAATATTATCACTTATTTTCGCATTAAGTAAAGTAGACTATTCGAATTTGTACGGAATGATTATTATCCCATTGGTTTTAATTGGAGATGGAATCAGATGGTTAAGTCTTGCATCACCTTTGTTAAATAGTGTTGCGATATTCTTATTTATTTTGCTTGGAATTATTCCTTTATATGTAGGGGCTTCAATGTTTATTCGCAAAAAAATAACCTTAATTGATTACATTTCTTTACCCATAATTACTGTTGTTTGGTTTGTCACATTGTATTTTTTTATTAATCCTGGGTTACTTATACATTCATTAAATGAGCTAATTCAAGCAAATTTAAGTTCTGAAGTACTTGAGTTATCAATCACTATTCTCCTTAGTGGAATGTCATATATTTTGCTGCTCACTGTATTAATCTATTTAGTCTTAAAGTTTGCTCTTTCAAAGAAATATAAGACCGTAGTGATTTTTAAAACTCTAGTTGATTTCGTGATTATTGGTTTAATTATTGTGACAGTTGGAATCCAACTAAAGTCGCTTATTAATGTATTTTCAACCGCTAATCAAAATGGATATGAACAGTTTCTTTCCGTTACCAAGTTTATATTTGCGATTATTACTTATGGAGCAACAGGTTTTCTTTTATATTTGTTTCGAGAATTAATCATTGATTTGGACGAAAATAATCGTAGTGAAAATGGAATCAAATTATGTTACAAAATATACATATTTAGTTTATCACTTATCGTATTTACATTGTTCTCTCAATTATTCCTTAATGTTTTTCAAATGATATTTTTACACGAAATTTCTGACGTTTCGCTAACACTGAATATACCTATTTTTTCTCTTATAATATCTGTTGTTGCCTTGTTAGTCACTAGATTTTTAACAAGAATGCATGAACTTCGGTCTGATCACGAGTTAATTATCTAATGGGAATTTTAATTAATTTGTCAGAACTTTTAAGAGAGAAAAACGTTACTTCAAAAGAATTATGTGAGTATGTTGGTATCACCGAAGCAAATATGTCAATTCTTAGAAGTGGAAAAGCAAGAGGTATTCGGTTCGATACTTTAGAAAAAATATGTGAATATCTTAGGTGTAAACCTGGAGATATCATGGATTATGAAGGGAAAGAAAATCATGAAAAAGATTATTAGTATATTTTTGTTAGGAATATTATTGTTTGTGCTTGGGGGATGTCGGTTAGCTATTTCTGAAGAAGGGGAGGAATTGACTAAAGATTATTTTATTCCTGCTGGTATTGAAGTAACTATATCGGATAGTTCTATGTCACCTCTCGATATTGACGGCTTATTTAATTGGTCTTGGTCATGTAGTAAAACGGAGCTAGACTTAAGTGGTTCTTGTTTTAATTATGGAGAAGGTTTTTTTATAGATTTTCAAGGGACATACATTAATCAAAATGAAGTCGACGGCGAAACAACGATGTCTACAACATTTAAAATTGAGACATCTATATATTATGGAAAAGACTTAGATGGTTCAGTTGCATACTCAGGAGTAGTTATGTCGACTATGGATTGTGCAAGTATCGTGAAAAATTCTCTTCATGGAATGGCATTACAACAATTCGATATGTCAAATAATTTTCAAACAACTGGAACTACGGAAGAGGGATGGATTGTTACTTTGGATTTCACTATAAATTATTATATGATTGATACACTACAAACAGTAGAATTTCTAATGTATGATGATAATAACCAATACCTTGGTTCTGTTGCATTTAATTCTAAAACTGAAATGGAAGACTTTATCGTAAATCCTAACGCAAGTTACATGATTTTAATTGAGACCTATATGAATGAAAATCAAAATTATTACAAAGAAAGATCTTTTTACAATCAAACGACAATTATTTATTATAGTCCAAAGTTTTTATCATCAGATGGCTTTGTCCACAATGATTCAATCAAAATAAATTGGGAAACCGCAGAATAGCAATTAGTAGCCAATTATAACATGACTATCGTTGTATTTGTCAATTGGCTCACTACTGGGTTGTAGTAGAAGATTAGCAAAAAAATGCTAATCTTTTTATATGAGATATTGCAAATTGCACATTAATATGGTATCATTTAATAGAGATTTTGAACTGTGTCAAGTCAGTAATTTTTTGAAGCTTTTCAAATGATTCGATTTATTAATGCTATACCTTTTTAGTTTGCTTGATGATTTGAATGATATCTTATATGACCTTTTCTGTAATAACCTATATATGCTTTTGAACATTGTACTTATAATAAAAAAAGATTAGCAATTAAATTGCTAATCTTTTTTTATTATAAGTCACTTTGCTTCATAATATTTGAAGGGGTTTTTCTTAACAAGATATTAATTGGAATTAATCCAAATATTAAGTTTATTACATATAGCCCTACAATAACAAGCGAGATAGACAATCCAGTAAACCTTGTGACTGATATAGCCTCAATTGTCGACTGGGCTGTATTTAGCAGTAGCAGCATAAGTATAAAACCGACTACACTACTAAAAGTGGTTGTAAGTAAGATTTCTAGAATAAAAATCCGTCTTATTTCTTTACGTGAGATACCAATGCTTCGGTATACACTTACTTCATAGATACGTGAAATAAGACTAGAGCGCATAATTAATAGAATGCTAAATGCGCCCATCAAAATTCCACCAATACCTAATAAATATAAGTTTTTGTTTTGATCAAGCTTTGCTTGTTGGGCTACAGATGGTTGATAATTATTACCTGTTGCGATAAATCCAGCCTCATCAAGTGCAAGTAGTGTTGACTCAACATCATCTGTATAAACCAATAGTGAAAAATCATTATATTGATGAAATGAATATAAATAGAATTTATCTTTAATATATTCTGTTGATGTTACCATGGCTTTTTGGAAATCATATGATACTCCATCTACATTATACTCATAAATACCAGATATGTAGTAAGTACCAGTAGAGGTTCCAATGTTATAGGGAATTTTTCCATCAAGCACAGTTGGATATTGATTATTAATCATCGCATAATTTTGAGAAGTAGGCAGACTGCCAGATACAATATGGAAGTTATCACCCAAAATATGGTAATCAATGAGTGATGGAGTGACAAAACTATATAATAGTTCCTCATTCATCCACACACTTTTAGAATTGCCACTTGCTATTCCACTAATATTGAAGGAGAGTGAACTATCAATAGACAAACTTGCATCAGTTCCGCTTGTTCTAATTTTAAAATAACAAGAAAGAACATCGTTATAGTTTTTAATTCCCCTTGTTTGATTATTTTTGATGATTTCATCTGCAACGCTGATATCGATGATGATACCGTAGTTAGTGGGTATACTTCCGTATAAAAGGGTAGTTTCATCAAAGAATCGAATATCAATTGGCTGAGCACTAACGCGAATAGTACTTGCTACTTCATAATAGGAAGTTGTTCCGACAGTAAACATATAGGGTTCATTTACATACATAACTTGTTCTACACCGGGAACGGATTCGAGGATTGGTACATCATTATATGAGGTGTTGTCCATATAAACCGTTATGTAGTTAGAATCAATTGTACTGTATGGTTCTTCCACATAGTAGATTTCTCCGATTAATCCAACACTTACGCTAATAATGATACCGACAAGCATGAGTACTATAAATAGCATTTTACTTCCACCATGGAAAACGTTTAATTTTTTAAAAGCATAACGAAAAGTGTCAATCCATCCAAAAACATTTTTGGAAGTTTCATTTGTTTTTTGTGGATACATATCATCAATATCAAATGGATTTTCATTTTGATTTTTTTCTAAAGGAGTATCTCGTATAATAATTTCACTATCAGAGTCAATGTACTTTGTCCGTTTTAATTTTCCAGAATTCACTTTAATATATAAAGTTTGATTTCTTTCAATAAGATCAATATCCATTTCTGTTGGTTCAAGTTTGTTTGTATATCTTGAGATGTTTAATTGATCCGTCTTTAGTGTGGTTTTTTGATAGTCATATAGATTAATAATATGCTCTTGAATCAAATCTAAAGATTGTTGCTGATCATTTAGAGCATCTTTTATGATTATCCCGTTTTCAATCATAATAATTCTGTCAGCATAATAGTCGCATAAAGCTTGTTCATGTGTAACCATAATGACTAACCTTGTTTTTGATATCTCTTTGATAACATTCATTAGTTCAATTGTTGTTTTACCGTCTAGATTTCCGGTTGGTTCATCTGCGAGAATGACTTCGGGATTGTTTGCTAGCGCTCTTGCAAAGGCTATTCGTTGTTGTTGCCCACCCGATAACTGTTTTACTAAACGATCACCGTAACTTGAAAGCCCAACAGCACTTAATAGACGATCAATGTGTTCTGCAATAACAGAAGCATCTGTTATTCCTTGCATTTTTAATATTGGTTCAATGTTTTGATATACCGAAGAGTCTTTTAACAAGTGATAGTTTTGATATACATAACCTATTTTATGCTTTCTAATGTTATCCCAAAGCCTATGGCTATATTTTTCAAATATAATATCATCAAAAATGAGACGACCTTTGTCAAATTTGTCCATTCCACTGATGACATTTAGTAGTGTTGTTTTTCCACTGCCGCTAGCCCCTAGAATAACGACTAAACCAGTATTTTCAAACGTAAGAGAGATGTCATTGCATACTGCAAACTGGTTTGCTCTGTTTTTATAATAGTATTTTGTAACGTGCTCTAGTTTTATCATTATTCAGCCCCTTTTAAAGCTGAGACAACACTAGCTTTAAACACCTTTCTTGTAAACTGTACAACCATTATTTCCATTACACAAAGAACAATTAAAACTAATAATAGATAATCTATCCATTTATAATATCGTAAAGAATCTTCTACTATGAATAAATTCTGTTTTGATATGATGATGAATATCAAAAGCAGAAATGCAGAAACGAGTGTTATAAAAAGGATTTCAAACTGTACTATTCGTTTTATTGACGTTTTAGATGCACCAATAAAGCGAATGATAAGATAATCCGTTAGTTTGCTGATAAGTAGTTTATTTATTACAAAATGCCCAACAAAACATATTGCAATAAGAAGTACTCCAACGATTAGCGTAACGAGAATATTGTTAATGACAATCATCAATGCCTGGTTACTGTCAATAATTTGTGAAGGATAGAAAGTGTTATAACCAAGTTGTTTCAATTCTTTTACAACTTGATTTCCTTCAAAAGAACCACGGACGATTACGGTGATTTGATATCCACTTTCATCAAAGAAACGACTAAAGGTAGATTCATTCATAAAAAGTTTGAGTGTTTGATCATCACTAGTATAAGGGGTAGATATAAAACTGATTTCCTCATAAGCCTTGTCATTTTCGAAAGTAGTGATTGCGCGGTAAGTCAAAGTGTGACTTTCAATAAAGGCTGTAGCGTTACAAAGACCAGCATCAGAATCATCTCGAACTTCAACTTTATAGCCAAAATCACGACATATATCAAAATACATCATATCAAAAGTTAAAATTTGATTGTCCGCAATAGAATTATCAATTCTGACCCAAGTAGGATAAGAAATCTCATATGCTAGCGTTTTTGTGCCCACTGAATCCACCATCTCAGGAGTAATCCATGTATCAGTAGGGGTATTATAAACTTTTGTTCCTTCAATTCGAATCGAAATTTCCGAGTTTTCATAAATACTATACTTAGAGATTTGTGTTAAACCTGCATTTGACAAATAGAAGTAGTGTAAATCATCTTCCAAATTTGATGGTTCTTCAATAATTCCTGTAACTATAAATTCAAATTGATCGGTTTTGAGGTCTTGAGTTGGTAATATTAAGTAATCATTGGCAATTGAAATTCGATCGCCTACGTTATACAAGCCATTGTTTCCAACGACGACTTCATTAGCATTTTCTGGTAAATTTCCCTCCATCAGTCTACTTTCATCAAGCGCAAGTGATGGTAAAGGCTTAAAATAATAAAACTTATTCGTTGCTAGTTCTTCGCTATAGATCTTTGCGACTAAGACCGAATCGAATACCATATCATTATCAAAAACGCCGCGAACATTATCAACTTGACTGATTTCTAATAATTCTTCGGGAGTGAATA
>JAQUZN010000056.1 GCA_028691315.1 Candidatus Izemoplasmatales bacterium
GATAAAGTAACAGTAATTGTTCCTCTAAAAGCTCTAGTAGATATTGAAGAAGAAAAAGAAAAGATTTTAGATAATAAGAAAAAAGTAAGCTTCGAAATTGAAAGAGCTGAAAAGATGTTGAACAATCATGGATTTTTAAATCGCGCTCCAGAGAGTAAAATTAATGAAGAGAAGGAGAAACTAGCCAGTTATCGTCAACAATTAATTGAACTGGAGAAGCTATTGAAAGACCTATCATAATAGGAAATATTCCATTATTAAGAAAGCCGAAAAGAGTTGATAAAGTGTTTAATGATGTTAATGAATTAATATCATGGATTGAATCTCAAAAAAGAATTGTTCCCAAGACATCTCTGGAAAAGATGTTTAGTTTATGCGACGTATTTGATTCTCCCCAAAAGAAAATCAAATATGTCCATGTTGGGGGAACCAATGGTAAAGGATCAACTGTTTCCTATATAAAAACAGTTTTAATGACTGCTGGATATAATGTTGGTACCTATGTATCACCATATGTTATTTCCTTTAATGAAAGAATTGAATTTAATAATGAATACATATCTGATGATGATGTTTTAGAAATAGGTAATTACATCATCTCAAAATATGATGAAATTGAAAGAAGAGGGATTGTTAAACCCACTTTCTTTGAATTCATCACCTTGATGGCTTTTATCTATTTTAGTAGGATAGAAAATCTTGATATCGTTGTTTTAGAAGTTGGGCTGGGGGGACTTCTTGATAGCACTAATGTGGTAACTCCCCTTGTATCAGTTATTACCAATGTTGCCTTTGATCATATGAAGGTTCTAGGGGATACCATTGAAGAAATCGCTATGAACAAACTAGGAATTGTTAAAGGGGGAATCCCTTTAATCACCTTAGAAAACCCTAAACTAAACGATATTTTCATCAATAGATGTCAAGAAACTGGTTCTAATTTGATATTAGTCAGAAAGAGCGATATCAGGAATATCGAAGTATCAAGAGCAAAAACCATTTTTGATTATAAAGAATATAAAAAGATAACGACTAATCTTTTAGGATATTACCAGACTGAGAATGCTTCAATCTCTTTAGAAGTTCTAAACTATTTACGAAATAATTGTGGATATAAAATAACTGACGAAAATATTTACCAGGGATTTAATAGCATCAAATGGCCTGGAAGACTTCAAGTATTATCAAGTGAACCATATATTATCATTGATGGTGCTCATAATATCGATGGTATAACCAGACTTGCAGAGTTTCTAAAAGCCATTAAAGAGAATAAAAGATTAACAGTTATTTTTGCTGTTTCTAAGGATAAAGCAAAAGATCAGATGATTACAGTTTTGGATGAGTTAGCTGATGAAATTATCTTTACAATGTTTCACTATAAGCGTAGTGATACTCCTGAATATTTATTTGACTTATCCAAAAACCCCAATAAAAAACTTTCGTTTGATCTAGATGAATTATTAGAAGAAGCCTTTAATCGTGATAAGGATGAAATAATTGTCTTTTGTGGATCATTGTATTTTGTTAGTGAAATATTGAATAAGATTAAAGATAAAGAATAGTAATAATCTACTATTCTTTTAAATTTTGCTTGACAACTATCAATTGATAGTATATAATTATAATAGGGTGCGGGAATTAGGAGATGAGATAATTAAATGAATAGAATTAATTCTGATGATAAAAAAACCATTGAAAAATTCCTTAAAGAAATCAGAAATATTATTGAAAGTCCAGATTTTGATATTGAACGCGATTTTATTATGGAAGATAGAAAAGAAGATACAGAAATATATTCATATAGTAACTATTATACTATGCTAGAATTAAATTATAATAATGCCAATATTATAAATGAAATTAAATCATTAACACATGAAAATTATCACAAGACGATTACAGATACAGTTGGAAACTGTGTCTTTCTCTATATATTTTTCAAAGTAATTAATGAAAAAAATGTTTACATTAAGCTTGGAACATACCAAAGAAAAAGAGAAGGACCTATTATATGCATTTCTTTTCATTTTTCAGATCCAAATAAAGAGTTAAAATGAAAAACTATTTTCGGAGGAGGAAAATATATGAGATGTCCATATTGTGAAAAGGAACACAATATTTTTGAGAAAATAGAACAGACAAAAATGATTTTCAAAGGTGAGGAAATAACCTTTGAAAATCATTATTATGAGTGTGAAGAAAAGGGTATTAGATTTTTTGGTGGTAAAACTGGTGATCAGAATTTAATGCGTGCTCGTGACGCTTATAGAAAAAAAATGGGATTACTTACTTCAAGTGAAATAGCATCAATAAGAAATAAATATAATCTAACACAAAAGGATTATTCTTTTATTTTTGGTTGGGGTGAAGTTACTGTGACAAGGTATGAAAGTAATTCTATTCAAGATGTTACATATGACGAATTAATGCGAAGAAGTAACGAAGACCCTTATTTTCTACTAGAAATGCTTGAAAAAAACAAGTCGAATTTTTGTGATGCAAAATACTCGGAATTAAGAAAAAAAATTGAAGAAAAAATTGATAGACCAGTACTGATGGAAAATTTATTCGATAGAGCTCTGGAAATTGAATACTCATCTATTGATGAAAATAGTATTTATTGTGGATATAAAAAGATTGAGAAGAGAAAAATCGAATCAATAATAAAATATATAGCTGAAAACATTAGTTTTTTAACAAAAACAAAACTTGCTAAATTGCTTTGGTATATTGATATGTATAATTTTAAAAAGAGAAATATATCTATGACAGGTTTAGCATACATTCATATGCCATATGGCGCTTATCCTGTTGGATATGAAATAATAATGCTAATGCCATCTATGAAAATAGAAGAAATAGAAAATAAAAATTGTACAATCAATAGAATCATAACCTGTGAGTCAAATCTAGAACTTGGTGCTGAAGAAATTGAAATTATTGATAAGGTCATTTTAGATTATGGTGATATGAAAACAAAAGAAATTGTTGATTATATGCACCTTGAAAAAGCTTATGTTAATACGCAAAAAAATGAACTTATATCATATGAATTTGCTAAGGATATAAAATAAGGTAGGATATGATGTATATGAAAATTTTGATTAGTTTTATTTGGCTAATTTTGAATGTTATCTATTCTTTTGCAATGGTATATTTTACTATACCAAAAGGACCAATTGATTTAGTAATTATGGAAATTAAAGCTGAATATCCAATTTTAGGTAGCATTATAGGTATAATTTTAATTGTTCTTACTATATATTTTTTTATAAAAAAAGTAATAAATAGAAGATAAGGATTTTAAACATGTAAGGATTTAGTTTGCTAAATCCTTTTTTAGTAAAGTTTTTATAAAAATAAATCACTCGCTTTTTTACTAATATATAAGGAAGAAAGGGTGATGAAGTGAAATATATACTAAAAGAAATGCCTAATGAAGAAAGACCAAGAGAAAGACTGCTTAAGATTGGAGTTAAAGCTTTGTCTATTCAAGAACTGATTGCGATTATTTTAGTGACTGGAACTAAAGGAGTTTCTGTTCTAGAAGTTGCGAATGATTTATTGCTTAAATTTAAGAATCTGGAAACTTTAAATGAAGTTACTGTAAAAGAACTATCAACTATAACAGGAATAGGAGAAGCAAAGGCGATTAGTTTGCTGGCAGCTATTGAACTGGGAAAAAGAATAGGTTCTTTAAATCAATTAAAACAAGTGATTAGTACTCCTCTAGATGCTTTCAAATTTCTTGAGGTTAATATGAAACATTTAACTCAAGAAAATTTGGTTTGTCTATATTTGAATATTAAAAGTGAAGTTTTAGATTGCAAGACAATTACTATTGGAACAGTCAGCATGACAATATTTAATCCAAAGGATATCTTTAAATGGGCATTGAAGCTTTCTGCTTCCTTTATTATTGTGGCTCATAATCATCCTAGCGGTGATCCTACTCCTAGTAATAATGATAT
Source organism: Candidatus Izemoplasmatales bacterium (assembly GCA_028691315.1). GTDB lineage: Bacteria > Bacillota_I > Bacilli_A > Izemoplasmatales > Hujiaoplasmataceae > JAHIVB01. The sequence continues at coordinate 3,975 of JAQUZN010000056.1, forward strand.
TTTGGTGACCAAAAAGATTATTGAGGTTTCAAGAATTGTTGATATTGAAGTCATCGATCATATAATCATTGGCAAGGGGAAATATTATAGTTTTTTAGAGCATTCAAAAACAAAAAAGTTATCACTAAACTAGAAATTATGATATAATTACTTGAGGTATTTTATGGAAGATCTGATAACTAAAATTGATAATAAAGAATATCGCATAAAAGTGGTAAGGAAAAAGGTCAAACGTCTCAATATGAGAATTGATACTTCGAACAATATCGTTATCAGTTGTCCTAAAAAATATAATAGTAAAGAAATATTAGGATTTATTCAAAAAAACAGTGAGTGGATTATTAAAGCTATTGATAAGAACAAAGAAGCTGTGAAGATGGTATCTAGGTGGCATGATGATAATCTTATTCTTTTATTCGGCAAGGAATTTAAAATAAGGAAAACTGATAATATCGATGATCATCTGAAGTATGATCAGGAAAATATCTATTACTATTATGAAGAAAAACCATCTTGTAAAGAGATAATTCATTTTTTGAGTAATATGATAATTAAAAGAACTGGATATCTCTGTGAACTATTAAATATCAAACCCCTTATTCTGACCAAAAATTATCAGGCTCGATGGGGTTGTTGCCATCCGAAAAAGAATACTATTATTTTAAATGAAAAACTAATCTGTCTTGACTGGGAATTAATTGATTATGTGATATATCATGAAATTGCACATCTCAAGGTGGCAAATCATAGCAAATATTATTATTTAGAGCTGAATAAAATATGTCCAGATAACAAAAATTTACGAAAAAGAATGAAGCAGTTCGGTTTTATTTCCAAGTTATATTAAAGAAGAGCCAGAAAATGGCTTTTTTTAATACCTATAAGTAGCGCTTAAAAATCAATATTTTTTTCAAAGGTAAAGTATTGAAAAATGCTATATAAAAATGTAAAATACTTTCGTGGGGATGAGAAAGCAAAAATTAGGAGGATGAAATGATTACAAAATTAACAAAGTTTACTCAAGAAATTGTTGAGGGGAAATATGATGTCAAAGGGCATCAGTACTCCCAGGTTATTAAGAGTGAAAGAATTAAACACAACATGACATTAGAAGAGATGGCTAAGGGGATATGCAGTATTAGTTATTTGTGTAAGCTGGAGAATCAAGATATTATTCCCGCGGAAGAATATGTTAAAGCTCTCTTTGAAAGGGTGAATGTCGATTATGATAATATCGATTCCAATGAAGCTGAAAAGGAATTTAACAATGTCTTGGAATACTATTTTCTTTGTGATTTTGAGAAGTTAAGGGATTACTATTTGAGTTTAAAGTTTAATGTTGAGAATGCTAATGTATCTTTAATTAAATGCTTTTATTTTCTTGTTGAGGAGAAATTCGATGACTTCAAGAGGGAAATCAGTATTTTGGATGATATCAAGAAATCTTTAAGAGAAACTCAGGCAATTGCTTTGATTTTCCTTGTTGGTGAGTATTATTGGAAAACTCACCAGATAAAGGAAGCCTATAAATATATGTGCTGTTTAGAAGCGATAAAAATTGGTAACGATAAAATTAGAAAGATGGCTTTAGAGCAGCGAGTGATTGTCTCTTATAAGATGAAGAATTTTCCGAGGATGCTCGATGCTTTTGAGAGTTTAAAGAAGGAGTACTTTTTGGGATACCCCTCTAAAAGGCAGATAATAACCGAGCTAATCATTCAGGGCTTTAAGGGAAAGGATTATCCTGAACAAAGTGTTGCTTCAATTGAGAGACTTAACTTCAATGAAGTTATCACTTTATATGATATGGATATTCTCTATTATAAACATCTAGTCCTTTTAATAGCGAAGGAATATAAACATGTTTACACCGAGATTTTTGATTATTCCTTGCAGACAGAACCCCGTTTTTTAGCTTTAATCGGCTATTGTGCGTATAAACTACGCATCAAGGAGTATGAGGAGAGTTTTCTCAAACTGAAAAATGAGGTTGTTTATCGGACAAACGACACTATTCATAGCAAATTCATTAAATTTTTAGAGTTGAAATTCACGAGCAAGAAGGCTTATGAACTATTAGAATATGTCAGATATGATTTGATTCCCTATAGCTATAACTATATTTTTGAGTTTTATAATGATATATATCGCGAGGAATATATCGAAATGCTCTGTAAACTCAGCCGTTACAAGGAAGCATTGATGTACGTTCTCAATAAATAAAACAAATTACTTGAAGAAAAGGCTCTTTTGCTTTATAATATAAATACATTATAGGTGATGATATGAGCGATTATTTCTTAAAGATGAATAGATTACCAGAAAGCGAAATTCTATCAATGATGAGGAAATTTGCTGAAGAAAAAAAAGTACCAATCATTAATGATGAAGGATTGGTCTTTTTGTTATTCCTAGTAAAAACAAGAAAGATTAAGCGTATTTTAGAAATCGGAACTGCCATTGGTTTTAGTGCAATAAATATGGCTTCCCTTGATGATAAAATCATAGTTGAAACGATTGAACGGGATCAAGAGATGTATAGTATAGCTAAAACCAATATCACAAATGCTAAAATGGCAGACAGGATTAAAGTGATTTTTGGCGATGCTCTAGAAATAGATGACGAGCAATTATCCAGAAACTATGATTTGATCTTCATCGATGCTGCCAAAGCTCAATATATTAAATTCTTTGAGAAGTACGAAACCATGTTAAATAATGAGGGGATAATCTTCACCGATAACCTACTGTTTCATGGATTAGTTGGTACTGATGAAGAGATTAAAAGCAAGAATCTTCGCAGTCTGGTATCAAAAATCAGTGATTTTAATGATTGGTTAAAGAATAATGAGAAATATGAATCAGTGTTCTTTAACATTGGTGATGGAATTGCTGTGAGCACGAGGCGAAAAAATGGCTAAAATAATCGTTGATTTGTTGAGCAGTAATATAAGTAAATACCAGAAGGCTTCTGGCGTAGTAGTAAATTCAAAGGAGTTTTCATGTTTCCCCGGAAAAGTATTCTCAGAGACAGAATTGCTAGAAATAAGTGAAGAATGTCGCAAAGAGAAGAAACTAGCTATTCTTAATATAGATAGATTGGTAGAAGAACATGAACTAGAAGAGCTTAAAGGATATCTTGATAAAGTCATTCATCTGTTTGACTATTTCATCTTCAGCGATATGGCAGTATACGCTTTTTTTGAGGAGAAAAAAGCTTTGAGAAAACTCGTATATGATGCAAAAACGATAGTCGCCAGTTCATTTGATCTAGACTTTTACAAAAAGCAAGGAAGCAAATGTTTTTTAAACAACGAATTGAGTTTTGAAGAGATCTTAGAAATTGCTTCAAAAGAAAAATTTTCATTTGAGGTATATGGATACCACCAGATCTTTTATTCTAAAAGAGAATTGCTAAGTCTTTATGAGGACTTTAAAGAAGAAAAGTGGAGTCTTCAGAATATTCACTTATTGTTAAAGGAAGAGTTACGTCAGGATATGTATTCAATATATCAGGGAAGAAATGGGACTTTCATTTATACTCCCTATATTTATGCAATGTTTGATGAGATCCTTAAGATTAAAAACAGACTAGAGTTTGTCAGGATTAATGCCACCTTTCTAGATGAAGAAAACATTCTGAAAGTGGTCAATTGCTATTATCATCTGCTTAAAGGTCAAAAGGTTTCACTTGATGATTTGAAAAGAATAAATCCTAATATTTCTTCGGGATTCTTAAAGAACAAGTCGATCCTCTTAAAGGATAGCTTGCTTGAAAGGGTGATGGATGATGAATAGGAAAAATAAAGTTGAATTGTTAGCTCCAGCTGGTAATCTGGAAAAGCTAAAGATTGCTATTTTATATGGAGCTGATGCTGTTTATATCGGTGGAAAGAAGTTCAGTTTGCGAGCTAGAGCCAGCAATTTTACAATTAGTGATATTGTTGAAGGGTGTCTTTTTGCTAAGAAACACCATGCTAAGATTTATGTGACAATGAACATCATTCCTCATGAGGAGGACTTTGAGGGCATTGAAGAATATTTAAAGGATTTAGAGAAGGCTGGAGTAGGAGGCATCATCGTTTCCAGTATGATGATTGCGAGAATTGCTAAAAAGGTTGCTCCGAAACTTGAACGCCATATCAGCACTCAGCTTTCAACAACCAACAGTATGGCCATCAATCAGTATCATAAAATGGGCTTTTCCCGTGTTGTTTTAGCAAGAGAAACCTTGCCAGAGGACATGGAAAGAATCGCTAGAGAAAGCAAGGCAGAACTAGAAGTTTTTATCCATGGGGGAATGTGTAGTTCATACTCAGGTAGGTGTATGTTGAGCAATCACTTGACAAATCGCGATGCCAATCGCGGTGGTTGTGCTCATTCTTGTCGCTGGAACTATGATCTCTTTAAAAACACCGAACTGATCAATGATAAACCAGATTTTTTTAATATCGGTGCTAAGGATTTAACTGGGGTAACATCAATCTTCCGATTAATTGATATGGGGATAAAATCGCTAAAAATTGAGGGGCGGATGAAATCACTGTATTATATCGCAACAGTCGTCAGATGCTACCGGATGTTAATCGATGAATATTACAAAAATAACTGCTCGCCGATAGGAATTGACCTCGATTTTTATTATCAGGAAATAGCCAAGGCTGAAAACAGGTTGTCATCAACTGGCTTCTTAGAGGGAAAGGTTACTGTTGGTGAACAGCTTTATAACATTCGTAACGAAATGCCAACAAAAGAATTTTTAGGAATTGTTCTTGATTATGATCGTGCTAGTGGAGTAGCAACTATTGAACAACGAAACTATTTTGAGGTTGAGGATGATGTTGAATTTTTCGGACCGAATTTAGGGAATACCAGATTCAAGGTCATGAAAATGATGGATGAGGATGGTAATGAATTGATGGTTGCTAGACACCCCTTACAGATAATCAAAATGAAAGTTCCTTTTAAAGTGAATAAATTTGATATGGTGAGGAGAGTATAGTTTTAAACATCGCTATAAAATTAAAAAAGTATTGCTTTAAGTGCAAGAATTTGATATAATAATTGAAAATCATTACGGAGGTACAAAATGAATGGGAAACATCAATTAACTGTAGAGGGATTAGAAAAGTGCAAAATTGAGTTGGACAAGCTGAAAAATGCTGATCGTCCACGGGTTATAGAAGCCTTAAAAGATGCTAGAGCTCAGGGAGATTTATCAGAAAATGCTGAATACGATGCTGCCCGCGATGAACAAGCGCGAATAGAAGCTCGTATTAAGGAACTTGAGAATATAATCAAGAATTCTGATGTCATCGAATCGAGTAAAAGAGCAGCTAGTAATCTGGGAAAGAGCGTTACGATTGAATTTGATGATGGCTTTGTTGAAACATATACGATAGTTGGAAGTCTAGAAGCCAATCCTTTCAATGGAACGATTTCTAATGAATCACCTTTAGGCAAAGAAATTGTCAATCGTAAAGTCGGCGAAAAGGTTTTAATCAAGAATGAAAATGGTGATGAGTTCACCGTCCAAATAAAAGCAATTAAATAATCTTATTTTACAAGGAGAGTATCAATGAAATATATACCTAGTTTAGATAAAGAATTTGCCCCAATAATACTTGAGATTATTAAGTATAAAGATTTGGTCGAGAAAGCTGATGAAAAACAAGAAGTAATCATTTGTTTGGAAAGAAATAAGGGATATAATTATTTTTATAAAATTGAGACATTTAAGGATGGAACTGGTCATGATGACTATAACTACTTAATAGTTGAAAGAATTGTTAAGACATTGTTATGGTTGGTCGGTGGATTTAAGATTTATATATCTGGGTCTAAATATATTTTTGAGAAATTAAAAGATGCTTACCGTAAAGGTGGCTCTCGGGAATTTGATTTTGATTTTATGAGTGGAGTTTACGAGAATGAATTCGTCGTTGTTTATGTTGATAAAAACGAACTTCCAGAAGAAAAAATTGAATCTGTTGCTTTAAATAGCAATTTGAATGGTTGTCGTATCGGTTTTGATGCTGGTGGAAGCGACCGCAAGGTATCAGCTGTTGTTGATGGTGAAGTACTATTCAGTGAGGAAACAGTTTGGTATCCGAAGATTACCGAAGATCCCGAATACCATTATCAGGGTATTTTGGAATCGATGAAAAAGGCAGCTTCATATATGCCTAGAGTTGATGCAATTGGTGTATCATCAGCGGGAATATATGTCGATAATAAAATAATGGTTGCATCTTTATTCCTGAAGGTAAATAAAGAGGACTTTAATCGTCGGGTTAAGACAATGTACATCGATGTTGCCAAAGAATTTGGTGATGTTCCGTTAGTTGTTGCTAATGATGGCGATGTCACAGCTCTTGCTGGAGCAATGGAACTGAAGGACAATGAAGTCTTAGGTATTGCCATGGGAACAAGCGAAGCAGCCGGATATGTTGATGAGACGGGTAAACTAAAGGGATGGCTAAATGAGCTTGCCTTTGTTCCTGTTGATTTAAACAAGA
>JAQUZN010000057.1:0-706 GCA_028691315.1 Candidatus Izemoplasmatales bacterium
CAGAGCAGCTCAAGGCATTGATGAATTCTTATACAATAACGCTAAAAAGAACAAACAAAGTGAATATGTAAAAGAACTTCGTCAAGCAATAAAAACAAATACGCCAAACCTTACTTTAAAACAAAAAGGTAAGATGTAAACTTTATTCAAAAAAAACAGTTCTCAAAAAATCGAGAACTGTTTTTTTATCTCAAAAATGAGAAAAAAGTTTTTATACTGGAACTACATATTCCCAGCCTTCAACCACAAGTGTTCCAGTTGCACCAAGTGTTGTAACGAAGACGACAATTTTGTTAAATCCATTTCTTTCAGCTAATGTTTTGCCGCTTAAATCAAGAACAAATTCTTGAGATACTCCAGTTGCGACAACTCCAGCTCCTTCAACACTTGCTCCGCCACCTTCTACTTTGAACACATAAGTAGTTCCAGCAACACCGGTAAATGTGAATATAATACTTGTTTTTGTTCCATCAAATGCTGCAACCGGACTTTGAATATTGACATTCCACCATTCTGCAGGGGTATCAGTATATGTTGCAGTTACAGATGATCCATCCACAACTACATCCATTCCAACTCCTGTCCATTCAGGTATTACATATTCCCAACCTTCTATTACAAGTGTTCCGGTTGCACCGGCAGTTGTAATAAAGGCTACAACTAAGTTAAATCCATTTCTTTCAGCTAATGTTTTGCCGCTAATATC
>JAQUZN010000057.1:806-10478 GCA_028691315.1 Candidatus Izemoplasmatales bacterium
TACAATGGCTGTTTTTGTTCCATCAAATGCTGCAACCGGACTTTGAATATTAACGTCCCACCATGATGATGGTATATTAGCATAAGTAACTGTCGCAACTGAGTTATCTACAACTACTGTTGCTCCAAAAGCTGTCCATTCAGGTATTACATATTCCCAACCTTCTATTACAAGTGTTCCGGTTGCACCGGCAGTTGTAATAAAGGCTACAACTAAGTTAAATCCATTTCTTTCAGCTAATGTTTTGCCGCTAATATCAAGAACGTACTCTTGCGATGCTCCTGTTGCGACAACACTATCGCCTTCAACACTTACTCCGCCACCTTCAATTTTAAATTTGTACTCTTGCCCAGCAACACCAGTAAATGTGAATACAATGGCTGTTTTTGTTCCATCAAATGCTGCAACCGGACTTTGAATATTAACGTCCCACCATGATGATGGTATATTAGCATAAGTAACTGTCGCAACTGAGTTATCTACAACTACTGTTGCTCCATATGCAACCCAAGAAACAGGATCTACTACTGGTTCGCCAACATACACTTTAGAGAAGTATGCGCCTAGAATTTCAAACTCACCAGATGCTGAAGCTGATCCACCAGCCGCAAATACTAATACTTTAGTTAATGCATCTAGTTGATCATTTGTCCATGCACTTAAATCTAGACATAATGTTAATTCTTGTCCTGCATCAAAAGTACCAGAAATTTCTTCTTTTATAGAAGAACTTAGTTCTGCTTTCAATAATACAGAACCTGCAGTAATTCCTCTAACTGTTAAAACAACATAATCAAAATCAGAGAAATTACCACGAACTGTTGAAATCATATAAGCCCACTCAAATCCTGCAGACTTTGTATATGTTACAACAGGGTTTGTGCCTGTTTTGTCAATCGCATAAATGCTATCGCCATTGTCGACAAAACCATTTGCGAAACTAAATGTTTCTCCAGTACCATCATATTCTTGTTCGTTTGTAGGAATATTGGAATCTCCGTTTTCAAGAACATTTCCGAATGCAGTACCTTCATCAAATTCAAATTTAGTCACCAAAAAATTACCTGTTCCAGCTGCTTTTCCAGGTGCTGGGAATAAATAAATTGCTGTTACCCCACCTAAAAATTCATCGTAGTCACGTAAATTGATTTGATATTCAACAGAACCAGCAGTTAATTGAATTGATACTTCAACTGCACTGTCAGCACCTTGAATTTTAACCATTAATGTTCCTGATCCACTCACGGCAAATGATAACTTGTTATAAACAGCTAAACTTTGATTGATGGCATATGACATACTTGCCCAAGAAAAGTTGTTTTTATCATAAGTAACGCTAAGTGAGGAAGCACTTTGTGTGATCGTGTTCACACCATCTGAAGAATCCACCCAACCGTTTAATATGCTCATTTTTTGATTTTGAGACAATGTTGTATTGGTAGTAGTGGTTGTTGTAGTTGTAGTCGTTGTAGTTGACTCTGTCGTTGGTTGACATGCAGCTAACGTAAAAGCAAATGTGAAAGCTACTAAAAATAATAATACCCTTTTAATTCTCATAACTTTAAATCCTCCTTAATCTATTTTTTAATGTTTATCTATTAAAACAATTCTTGTGAATTGGATTCACCTAACTTAAAATCGTAAATTCTAATTCTTGAAATCCTTTTTGAATAATATCGCTTTGCATAAAATAATCCCAAATCAAACTAGATCGATAATTTTCAATCATTAATAAAGTAATTCCTTTATCAATTCCAATCACATCAGTGTCAAACCACCCAGTAGCGACAATTGGACGATTCGGTCTAATAATGGATGAACTAGCAGATTCTGTAAGTCCTAAGTTGTACGAATCTAGAAATCCGTATTTTCCTTGAAGACTTGATAGTGATGCATAGTATTCAATTGTCGGTAAAACAAGCTCTGGAACAAATGAAATCGATCCAATTGCTCCCGATGGAGCTAAAGTTCCATCGACATAAATCGTTCCTGCTGCTGGAAGATTACCATAAGCGCGGTATCCATCTGGTCCATCACTAGCCGTATTTCCCCAAGCAAGGGTTGAATAGGTTTTATAATTCGCCGATTGAAATATAGCGTAATCATGTGCCGCAATCGAAGCTTCAATCGAGTTATTAAACCAATTGATGTTTTCACTATCTAACGCTGTTCTAAAATCAAAGAAAGCATGGGAGTATTGATAAGTAAATAATGTTCCAGGATAGGATACATAAAAATAATCGCTTGACCCAAACTTCTTACGCTCAGAGTGAGCTTTCATTTGATTATAGGCCTCAATACCTACACTGTAATTATCAGACGCTGCCGCAAGAAAATAAATCATTAGTTGTTCGGCATAAGAATCCCAGTACCCACCAAATCCGCTTTCAGGAGTATACCCCATATAAAACATCATTCGGTCGGTATTGTAATACCAATCCCACTCAACACCTTGATAAATTTCATTCGCAAGGGTTAAAACTTCACCACCAAAATATTCGCCTATTAGAATCATTCCACAAAGTAATATCGAAGTATCTATAATCGAAACTTCTGTGGTTCCTGATCTAGAGGCATCATTCATACTTACAAAATGATAAAAAAAGCCATGCGTCCGTTCCATATTTTGAATTGTATATAAGGTATGTAAAGCTCTAAAGTATCCTTCATTATATGAAATCCATTCATTTTCAATGCCTATTGCAATAGCCGAAAGACCAAATCCAACCGATGCAATTGATGCGTCACCATATGAGTGAGTCACAGTATTATATCTGTCTGAAATCATTCCGTATCCGTCAGATTCCGGATCACCATTCACTACTTCCCAAAAAAATTTGAATGATAATTCTTCTTCTGTCAAAACTGCATCAGATACTTCAATTGGTGAGTACATATACTCCGTACTAGCTGTTGTCAAACTACTAGTGCTAGCAGTATAAACCGTTGTACTAGTTGAAGATTTCTCACAAGCAAATATACTGAAACTAAGTAAAATGAAGAATATAAGTATGAAACCTTTTTTAAACATAATGCCTCCTATTCTCCAGTTACCCCGGTTCGATCAATACCTTCTACGAACCATTTTTGCATTATTACATACACGATAAGTACTGGTAATATAATTAATATCGTTGCGCTATACTTAATCGCTTCATTCACGGCCTGTTGCGAGATACCGGCAGCTAAAGAGAACTGTGAAGAAAAGTTCAATAATTTTAACTGAAGTGTATATAAATTGGCACCCAAGAAAAGCGAAGAAATATATGTTTCATTCCAATACCATACAAATGAAAATAAGAAAGCAGTTAAGTAAGCGGGTAGCGCGAGTGGAACCCCTATTTTTAAAAATATCTGATACGAATTTGCCCCATCAATTTCAGCAGATTCATCTAAAGACTGCGGTTGCATTCTAAAAAACTGATAAAAAATGAGGATAAAAATTGCTGAAGATAAACCTTGTCCAAATGTTGCTGGGAAGATAACGGACCAAGCACTATTTAGTATTCCAAGTTTATCAAATAAAACAAAGCGTGGAATCATATAAACTTGTGTTGGAACCAAATAAGTCATCAAGATTACCCCAAAGATAACGGCTTTACCTTTCATTTTGAATTTTGCCAAGGCGTATCCAGCCAAACTAGTTGTAATTGTTTGTAATAAAGCCGGAATCAACGTGACTGACAAACTAAATAAAAGCGTCTTCGCGTAATTAAGGACAATAAATGATGTTCGGTAGTTTTCTAAATAAATCTTTGTTGGAATCCACTCTACTGTTGGATTTACCAAATCTGCTAAATCTTTAATACTGTAAGTAAACATCTTAATCATCGGATACAAATATATAAAACCAATAATTAGTAATAATAAATACAAAATGGTTCTACCAATGAATCCTTCATTAATGTTTTTACCTAGCAAGAAATGCTTCACTTTCTGTTTTGAAGGAAGTTTCATGAATGTCTCCCCCTTTTCTTAGAAAATGTTCCCAGTATAAGTGCCGCAATAAATAATATAATCGCTAATGCGACAAAATATAACCAGGCGATTGCTGAAGAGAATCCAAACCCTGTGTCTAAGGCAAACATATTATTTTTGATATGCATAATTGCTGCGTTTTCCGAAAAAGTAGCCAAATTAATAATCGTAAAAACGACCGATACTAAAACCATACTACTCAGTGCCGGAATTGTAATCTTCCAAAATGATTCCCAAGGTCCTGCACCATCAATCATCGCCGCTTCATAAGTGGAACGGTCGATTTTTTGTAATGCCGCAATAAATAATAATATTTGAACGCCTGAGAACCAAAGAATCACAATTAATTCCGAGAAAATATTCGCAATCGGTCTAGCAAGTGCCTCTGTAAATGTTGAATTAATAAAACTAACGATTCCCATCTGTTCTACAATCGGAATCGTTGCGGCTCCTTGATTAATCAATTGATTAATTACAGGTCCTGACGCAATGATTACGGGAAGAAAATAGATGGCACGAAAGAAACTACGACCTTTGATATTTTGATTTAACATCACGGCGATAATAATCGCAAACACCGTGATAATTGGTACCTTAAACAAAATCTCAATCGCGAAGTCACTTACCGATTGTAAGAAACTAAATCCCTCACTTGATGAAAAGATTTGACGATAATTATCAAGCCAGACAAACTGTACTTGAATTCCAGCTCCATCTAAAGTAACATGCGATAAGCTATAGTAAAACGAGATAAAAATTGGATACATTGTAAACACCAGAAAACCAATAGCCCATAGTGATAAGAAACTCCACCCAATTAGATTTTGCCTTTTAGACCTATTCATCGGTTTTTTACGCATCACTGGTCACCACCTGATAACTAAGTCCGGGTACACTTACGCCATGAACAAGTTGTTCTGAATTTGTGTAATTGATGATAATTTTTACTGAATTGTCATAAGTTACTTCATAAACGCCAGTTGATACAACAACTCTTAAAATTACCTTCGCATTATTCACATAGTTTAATGCATAACTGACAAATAAATAATCACTTAGAATTGATTCTTTCCAAGTCGAATATGTGGATGAATAGATTTGCATTAATTCAGTGTCTTGAAGATTATAAGCAGACTCCTGTGTGACTATATAAGAAGGAAATACTTGATAATCTACCATTTTTAACAATTCAATTTTAGAAGCACTTGAAAAGTTTTGGAATGAAGCATACTTTTCCATCACTGAGCTTAAAACGTAAGACGCAAACGGAACAGTATCTGAATAAATACGGTACCTGCTAGAAGTCAGTGGCATCATAAGATATGCATCTGTATACTTTAACAAATATAAATTAGGTTGATATAACAAAACTGGATTAGACTCTTCTTCAAACATGCTTTGATAAATGCTCATTGCATTGCTTCTATCAATCGTGTCTTGCAAGTCTTGATAGTCAGAATAAAGTTTATTTCCAACTGTGCCTACCGCAAACATTGAGATATCATTAGATATTAGTTTCTTAATGCTTTCTAAATAAGCAGTTTTAACTCGGTTTGGCGTAACATAATATATATCTTTTGTAAACCCTCTCTCCATCAATAAACTTTGATTTATCCGAAGAGCGATGTCTTTATACATGTTAAACGATGACTCACTAGAAATCTTCATTGTATCTAGATAGAAATACAAATCAATATTTAAAGATGCGGCAGTTTGAATAATCTGAATTAATTCACTTCTTGAACCAAGTGCTTTATCTAAAGAAGAATAAATCAATCCAGCAGATGTGACACCACCACTAGTAAACCCTTTATAAACCACTTTCATCGCTGGAATATCTTGTGATAATTCCTGTAAAATGTTTGATAAAGACAGGATATCCGTTAATATTTCTTTTTGATTTGTAATAAAGCCTCGTTTCATTTCTGAACCGATGACTTCTAAAAAGACTTTAGATACAGAATCGTCATTAACTGTGTCGTTAACGAAAGAATTCTCTAATAAATATTCTTGATACTTTGAAGCCATCCCTACGTAATTAGCATCATCACCAGATAAAAACTGGTATTTTAATGCAATACTACATGAATTTATCGTGTCTTGAATGACCATCCGACCACCAGAGGATTCCGCTTGTGATAAAGAAAGTGGCGTTTGATACAAGCTACGATATAAAAACTCATTATAAGTATAGTAATATTTCAAATTGTTTTTTGCTGGACTCACGACCAAACTTGCAAACGGTGCTCCATCTTCGACAATTGAAATAAACCCATGTTGATTGATACCCTGAATTAATCCTGATACAGGGAAGGATAATATTGGTTCATTCATGAGTGAATTTGTAATGGAATCATCAGAACCATAATATCTAAATTCATATATATCCGATAAAACATCTATATCTTGATACCTGATGAGTGCTCCCGATCCATCTGGAACGAAGATATACCCTGGGATAGTATTTCCATAAACAGCCCCAAAGAATGGATAGACTTTGATACTTCTTAATTTATAAGTATCGCCCTCTGTAATTGAATCATTAGGTACTTCTACTTGAAGATAAGAACCATCAAGATATACTTTTAACGAAAGTGAAATCCCTGACTCCCCAAAAGTCATATGAACTAAAAATCCATTTGTAACTTGTTCATAGCTAGAAACAGATAAACTACTTTTTAATAAACTTTCTTCAACTGATGTATAAGCCCCAGTTGTTTCATTATATGAATAATACTTAATCGTCACTGCAGAATTCACAATGCCTTCCCAAGTTGTATTAAAATTCTCTAAATTACCATCATATGTTGATAATGATGATCCATAGATGAATCCATCTACTTTATTCACAACCCGTATTGCATAAGATGTTTCCTCCATGTAGAGTGAGTAAAACTCATTTTCTCCCATTAAAAGATAACTGTCAGGCACGTCTAGAAAATTTGAAACTAAAGACAAATCATCTGGTTGAGTAAACTGGTTACTCGAAAGATAAGTCTCATCCAAAATATCATTACTTATCGGTAAGGTATCTGAATTTGCCTGATTAAAATATGAACCAGCAAATACAGGAATCAAAAGAAGCGACAAAGGCAATAATAACAATAAGCATAGACCTTTTTTCCATATTCTATTTGAAAACACGGAAGAACACCTCCTTCACCCATGACTCAATAAAACTCCACAGTTGTGAACCAAAGACATAGATAATGAATAATATCAATGCGATAATAAACATTGTAAAGATGGTGATTAAAATAATCTTGAATGTCTCCTTGATCTCATAATTATGAATTTCTTTGATACCGATAAAAATTAAGATAAGCGTATATATCATCATAAAATAAGCAAACAGCTGATATAAAATGGTTTCATTTAAAGATAATACATTACTTAACAAGATAAATGGAATTAAAAAGACAATCATTGGACTAAATGCATAAGTCATCGCAATAAAAACGTCTTTTAACCAACCTTCGCCATCAAATAATGTCGAAACTAAATAATTCGAGAAAATAAATAAGGTGATAATTCCAAAGAAAACCGCCATTACTAAACCAACTCTAATTATAGATGCCTGTGAATTAAATATAAAACCAGTGTATTTTATCATGAGTAAATACTCGATGAATAAGATAAACAGTAATATAACTGCTGTACCGATATTAGATCTTTTCTCACGTTTGATTTCATAAAAAGAATTAATTGGATGCTTCATCACATCAATAATCAGCGTGTATCTTCTAACGTTTGGATTTTCTTTTATAGTTTTAATTTTACTATTTATACCCGCAAACACAGAAGTCCGTTTATTCAAAATCTTAGACACGCTTGAAATAACGGTAAGGATAATAATGATGACAAATACAAGTCCTAGATTTTCTTTTAACCAAATATCGCGAATCTTCCAATATGTTTCAGAATATCCTTTAACGTCATTGGCTTTAAAATACTCATCCAGTGCACCATTTAGATCATTGTTTTGAAAATACGCTTTTCCAAGCGCACTATGTGCAAGGGCAAAATTATCATTTTGCTTTAAAATTGCTTCAAATAAAAACGTTGATTCGGTATAATTTCCTTCGTTGTATAAATTAATTGCTTGATGAACAAGTGTCGCAAAACTAGAAGGTTCGTAAGTGATAATTTCTCCTCTTCCAGAATCAAGAACAAATAAGTTTTGATAGCTATCGATTTGAATTCCAGCGGGGGTTTGAATTAACCCAAGTGTATTTGAACTTGACTCCATTATGTCAAAAGCAAAAAGCAAATGACCAAACGGATCATATTCTGCAATAAAACCATCATCATATAATGCATATAAATAACCAATTTCATCAACACTTAAATCAACAACATTATTTTCGGGATTATAGTTTGTTGTCGTTAAAATGTTATTTC
Source organism: Candidatus Izemoplasmatales bacterium (assembly GCA_028691315.1). Taxonomy (GTDB): domain Bacteria; phylum Bacillota_I; class Bacilli_A; order Izemoplasmatales; family Hujiaoplasmataceae; genus JAHIVB01. The sequence continues at coordinate 9,186 of JAQUZN010000057.1, forward strand.
CATTGACATCTAGTTTTTTTAATGCGCTTGTTGTATTTGGCGTAGATGTATAGACAAGTGATTTAGAATTAATCGCAATATTGGTAGGTGAAGGTGGTGTAGTACTCGCATATTCACCTGGTTTTACAAACACATCTGCAATTCTTTCTATCAACGATTTATTCGATAGATTAACACCAAAATAACCTAAGAAAGAACCATCATAATTCAGTTGAATTACGCCACTTGTGGAACCATCTCCAATAACATAAATATTTTCACCACTACCTACTACTACTTTGATTGGTGTATATGGAGATGTACTTCCAAATAATGGTTCTACAGGTCTTGAAAAAATCCGAATCAAATTGCCAGATAAATCAAACTTATAAACAAGTTGATTTTCAGAGTCAGCAACATATAAAAAATCATCAACTGAAACATGCACACCCGTTGGTTTGCTAAGAATGTCTAGTCCTATTTCTAACACTAAATTCCCAGAATAATCGAGAACAGCTATCCGGTGATTGCCTGTATCTGCGACATAAACGAAATCATCTTTAATATATAAGTCTTCAGGCGCTGATAATTCAATGTTTCTGTTTAATACACCGACTGGTGTATAAGCGGTTTGCGTATATGTTAAATTACCTTCATAATCCACCGTATACGTATCATATGGATATTCATTTTCATAGAAAGCATCGCTTGCGCTTGTGTATATTGTTGGGATGAATAAAAATGTAAATAAAGTGAGAATCAAGAGCAGTTCTATTTTTTTCATCATATCACCTACTTGATTCCTGAATGAGCCATCGTATCCATTACTTTGGATTGCATAATCACAAAGATAAGAAGGTTAGGCACAAACATAATCAGTGAAGCTGCTGCGGCCATCCCTTGCCCAGCAACTCCATTCGTATTCGCAGTTAAAGTGTTCATGTAAAAAGCAAATGTTTTTAATGCATCATTATTAATATAAGTAGTTGATGTATCTGCTGAATTCCAAATTGTTTGGAATGATAGAATCACAATCGTCGCAATCGCTGGTTTTATTAACGGAAGAACAATTTTCTGATAAATCTGAAATTCATTTGCGCCATCTACTCTTGCCGCATCTAAAAGTTCATTTGGAATTTGATCGATAAATTGCTTAATCAAGAATAGTCCAACTGGAACAGCTAAATAAGGCAAAACATGGATGAAGAAATTATCAATTAGTCCCAATTTTTCAATGACTAAGTATCTTGGAATTGTTACCGCAATACCAACAAACATTAGGGCAAGTGTGTTAATTTCATTAATCACTTTTTT
>JAQUZN010000058.1 GCA_028691315.1 Candidatus Izemoplasmatales bacterium
TCAGTTAAGTAGTTTTCCTCATTACAAACTGTACATCTCATTAAAAAAGTTACGCGCATAACTAGTCCTCCTAGATTTTCTTACTTGTGTATTATATAACAAAAGATAGATAAATGCAAGAGTTTTATGCAACTAGTTAGTTTTAACCTTGATATGGAGCTCTAATGATGTCATATGTTGAAGTAATATGACGAGCATTTTCAGCAGTAACCGCTTTAGCTGCCGGAATAATAGTTCTAATAGTAAATGTACGATCATAATCAACAGCGCTATTATAAATTCTAATTTGATATTCAATTTCAGTATCCTGAGCTGGATAAGAAATAATTAAGCCATTTGGTGCAATGTATGGACTATTCTCAATAAGTTCAATTGTGAATCCTTTTAAATATTTTGTAGCATCATATTCAGTATAAACCATATCCATAAAATATTCCCACATATCTGCATGTCTCATGGTCATTGGACAATCCTTACCTGAGAAAGTGTTATGCTGTTTAACAGCAAATACTGGATCTAATCGTTTTAGACGGCATAATTCACCAACTAATTTTGCTAGGTTAGACCATGTATGCATAATATTTTCATTTTCATTAACTGTTGATTCAATTCCGATACTGTTTAAACTACCACCTTTATTAGCTAAAGATTGGTAACTAGTACTCCACCAAATTGTACCAACATAATAGTTTCCATTACTACCAATTTTAGTGTTTATTCCAGTATATGGTAAACGAGTTGATGAAGTAACATTGACAATAGTTCCGCCATTAAATGTTTGAGAAGCCTTTAATGCTGACTTCTGATTATTAACTATATAATAACCATCATCGCTAAATGTAACATATCCAGGAACATTTTCTGTAGCCTTTATGCCAGTATCATACCATTTGTTTTTAATACCTGTACCATCACCAGCATGCCATGCAATTTCAGTTATTGGAACAGATTGAAAAATACCATCAGAGCCAACTGAGAAATGCCATGAAGCTCCGTTACACTCATTAGTATATTCACAATTAGCTGTACCAGCACCAGTACCAGTATAACTTCCACTGGAATGAACAGTAATGAAATCAAAGCCTGTGGCTGTTTGTTCAGGATAGTTATCAGATCCAGCTCTTAACATGTATTTTGTATCATCGATGACTAATTCTTCAAAGAAATACTTAGAGATACTACCAGTTAATAATTTTAATGGACCACGAGCATTAGGATCATCAGCAGCTTGCATACCATGAACATAAATTACTTCTTGCAATAAAGTATCGTATGTAGCTTCATCTACCCAATTTTCAGGATTCATATAATTCGGCATATTAACTGAAATTGAAGCTGAAATTGTTGGATCAACTGTTGAAGTAGCAGTGAAAGTAACTTCTCCTCCCTGTAAGAAAGTAGGCACACCAAATTCACTGATTGTGGCGATGTAATCCTTCGAAACACTCCAAATTACTTCTGGTGAAGCGGTAGCTGGCAAAACAGTTAAATTGAAAGATATTTCACTATCAATAAATAATGGTTCATCGGCTATCATGTTTATTTCTAACGATGTTGGTAAATTAGGATTTGTTTGAACCTTAATAGTATTTTCATAGGTATAATAACCACTAACACCTCTGATGATAACAGAACCAACAGCAAGAGCTGATACTTTTCCATTAGCATCAACAGTGGCGATCTTTTCTTCGAGAGTTGTCCACACAACATCAGTAGCTAATACACCATCGATTTTAAATTCTAATTGGGTTTCTTCACCAATATAAATAGTGGTTTGCTCAGTAATAGTAATTGTCTTATAAACTTCAACACTGACTACTACTTTTGTTTCTGGAAAATCCTTAACAGCAACTTCAACAGTGGTTTTACCACCCTTATTTCCTGTTAAATTTCCATTAGCATCAATAGTTACTATTGATTCATCTAGGCTCTTGAATTCAACAACAGCATCACTAAAAGTTCCTTTGTCTAAAACAAATTCAATTTTTGCAGTTAATGTTTCTTTTAGTACATATTCAGTCTTAGAGACTGTAAGCTTAGGATTAACAATTTCTGGTTCAGGATCGATGGTCTTTTCAGTCCATTTTGCATAAACAGTGACATCACTCTTCACGCTCGATTTTCCAGAAAATGCTTGTAAGAAAGTTTCGTTATCTAAAAACCATCCACCAAATTCATAACCCTCTTTTGTGGGGTTAGTCGGCAATTGAAATGTTCCATTTTCACTAACAGTTACTGGGGCACACTCGCTACCGCCATTACTATTAAAAGAAATGGTGAACTCGACAGTACTCGTACCATCGCAGGCTGTTAGGACAAAAATAGCTAAAAATAAACAAAAAATAACAGATAATTTTTTAATCATATTTCTCCCTCTTCGATTATTTTATTTTAAATAATTCTAAAGAATATTCTAACACAAACGCTTTCCTTTTGCAACATATATCATAAAAATGCTCTTTGTATATTTAATTTTTCGATATAAGGAATCAAGGCTTGATTTTTTTTCATTATCATGTTAAGATATTGAAGAAATATTTATCAAGAAAAGGACGTAATTATGGAACAGATGACAAACGAAAATACCCAGGTTATTGAAAATGAAAAGCCACTGAAATTAAAGAAATTAGAAAAAAAGAAGCTAAGAGTCATAAATAAGCTGATTGCTGGGGAAATAAATGGCCCTATGGCAGCTAAAAAATTAAAAATTACTACTCGTCAAGTCAGAAATTTAAAAAGGCAAGTTTTAACCGAAGGTGAGAATGGTGTTATTCATAAAAATCGCTATAATAAACCAGTTAATACTTATGATCCAGAATTAAGAATAGAAATTGCTCATGTCTATCGAGTTGAATTCAGAGGAACTAACTTTACTGAATTTGCAAAAGTGATGCAAGAAAGAGGATATAACGTTTCTCGAAGCACCATTTATAATATTTTAAGGCAAAACAGGATTAGATCTCCTCAGAGAAAGAAAAAAAAGAGGAAAAAAGTTGCTAAATTAGTAGCAACCAATATAGATAAGAATGATTAGAAAAAAAACAAAAATTGTTCATATTGGTGATATTGCTATTGGTGGTGATAATAAAATAGCAATTCAAAGTATGACTAATACTAAAACCAAAGATATTGTTGCGACTGTCAAGCAGATAAAGGAACTCGAAGCTGCTGGATGCGAAATTATTAGAGTTGCTGTATTAGATACCGAAGATGCTAAGGCTATTAAGAAAATAAAGGAACAAATAAAAATTCCTTTAGTAGCGGATATTCATTTTGATTATAAATTAGCTTTATTAGCCATTGAAAATGGCGTTGATAAAATTAGAATCAATCCCGGGAATATCGGTTCAGTTGATCGAATCAGAATGATTGTTGAAGCCTGTCAGGAAAAAAATATTCCCATCAGAATTGGTATTAATAGCGGTTCTTTGGAGAAAGATATCTTGGAAAAACATGGTAAAGTCACTGCCTCTGCTCTTGTTGAGAGTGCTCTAAGGAGTGTGAGAATTCTAGAATATCTTCATTTCTATGATATCGTTGTTTCAATTAAGGCTTCTGATGTTGCTATGGCTGTTGAAGCCTATGAAAAAGCAAGTATTGCTTTTGATTACCCTTTGCATATCGGTATAACCGAAGCGGGAAGCAAAACATCTGGAACTATTAAATCCTCAATTTGCCTGGGAATTCTTCTAAATGAAGGAATTGGCGATACTATTAGGGTTTCCCTTTCAGCACCACCTCTAGAAGAGGTAAAAGTTGCTAAAGAGATTCTTGCCAGTTTTGGTCTATACAAAAAGCCAATATTGATTTCATGCCCTACTTGTGGACGTACTCAATACAATATGTTTAAGGTTGTTGATGAAATTGAAGCTTTTCTTGAGCAATTAGGAAATGTTGAAATAAGAGTTGCCATTATGGGTTGTGTTGTCAATGGTCCTGGTGAAGCTCGTGAAGCAGATATCGGTATTGCTGGTGGTATTAATGAAGCTCTTCTCTTCAAAAAGGGTGAAATCATCAGAAAAATTCCTGAGGATAAAATTGTTGAAGAGTTAAAAAAAGAAATCATAGATATGATAAAACAAAAATAAAATGCACATTCAAGATGTGCATTTTTTTATTCAACAGAAACAACAGTATATCCAGTATTGGTGATTACTCGACGTAATTCTTTTTCATCAATTTCTTTATCTGAAGAAACAGTGGCAGTTTTAGTAATTAAATCAACCTTTACTTTAACACCAGGAACTTCAAGAAGAGCTTTTTCTACTCTGGTTCGACAATGTTCACACATCATTCCGTCAATCTTAATCTTCTTCGTCATTTCATATCACTTCCTTTTTTTATTTTTTAATCGTTATCTTCCTTTATTGGTAGAAGAATTTTTGATTCTCCTTCAGAAATTGCGGTAACCGATTGTAATTTCTTTTGGATTGCTCTCGTTCTTGTACCCACAAGTTTATCCAAATCATCATTAGCCTGAGTAATTTTTTTCTGAGCTGCCTCTAAAACATTACCAAAGTTAGCAAATTCGGTCTTCACTGCTCCCAGAACTTCCCAAACCTCACTACTACGTTTTTGAATAGCTAATGTTCTAAATCCCATATGCAAACTATTGAGAATAGCAGCCATTGTTGTTGGACCAGCAATTATCACTTTGTAGTTTTTTTGGACTTCCTCAAAAGCACCGATTCTGATTACCTCAGAAAATAATCCCTCTAGTGGTAAAAACATGATAGCAAATTCGGTGGTATTTGGAACATCAATATATTTACTGCTAATAGTCTTAGCAAAGAGCTTGATTTTGTTCAATAGATTTGTCTGAGCCGCTTTAATCGCTTTAGGCTCGACCTCATCATAAGCATCCAGTAAAACCTGATAATCCTCAATAGGAAATTTAGCATCAACTGGTAAGAATACTGATTTATCACCATTACCGGGTAGTTTTATCGCAAATTCCACACGATCTGATGAGCCTTCTTTAGTGGCAATGTTCATCTCATATTGATCAACAGATAGTATTTCTTCTAGGATACTTCCTAGTTGAATTTCTCCAAGAATACCTCTTGTCTTGACATTGGACAAGACTTTTTTTAAATCACCAACCCCAATGGCCAGTGTTTGCATTTCTCCAAGACCTTTATAGACGTCCTCTAGCTTTTTACTGACCATTTCAAAGGATTTACCAATTCTCTCCTCGAGAGTTTTTTGTAATTTCTCATCGACAGTATTGCGCATTTCATCGAGTTTCTTAGAATTTTCTTCCTGTAATTTCGTAATTGAATTATCAACAGTCTTGCGAATGTTTTCCAGTTTCTGCTCAGTTTCCATCATATTATTGCTCAATGATTTAGCAACTGATTCTCTGATATCGCTTAATGATTTTTCAATTGCCTGTTTCGTAACATCCATACTCTGTTCGCTTTTAGTATTTGCTATATTTACCGAGTTTTGGAGATTAGAGAAACTACTTTCTAAGGACTTAATTAACAATCCCAATTTCTCTAATTGTTGTTTGGAATTATTTTCATTTGAATCGGCGAGCATTTTTCCTAAAATACTCACTGTATTATTAAAATTAGTGGTGAGATCATTTTTCAAATTATTTAATTCTGCTTTATTATCATCTTTTCTAAAAGTAAATAATAAAACGACAGCAATAATTAAAATTAACACCAGTAGTCCAATAATAATCCATTCACCTAAAGTTAGCATTTAATCACCTTTTCCTATTTCTTTATCAATATTTTCATTGAAATAACCTTTTTTTAACATTTCTATCTCATATTTATATGGTGGATATTCTTTATCACCTATTTTAATATATGGTGTTTCCAATATTTTAGGAATATTCATAAACCTTTGGTCGCTCACAAATTTATAAAGGGTTTCAAAACCAATTTTACCCTTTCCAATATTGGCATGGCGATCTTTTCTCGAGCCACAAATATTTAAAGAATCATTAATATGCAAAACAACAATTTCTTTGATACCGATGAGATCATCAAATTCCTCAAGCACTTCTTCATATGAGTTAATTATATCATATCCAGCATCATGAATGTGACAAGTATCAAGACAGACTTTAATTCTCGAGTTATTTATCTTCTCCATTATTCTTTTTATATGTTCAAAGCGATAACAGCATTCATTACCTTTACCAGCCATCGTTTCAATAGCGATCACCACTTCGGAATCTTTAGTTTTTGTTAATATCTCACTTAAACTCTCCGATATCAATTCAATTCCTAGATCAATTCCCAGTCCCATGTGTGATCCTGGATGAACCACGAGGTATTTATTACCGATGATATCCATTGTCTTGATCTCTCGAACAAGAAAATCAATGGCAAAATTTCGTTTGACAGCATCACTTTGAGCAAGGTTTATGATATAGGGAGCATGAACTATTATATCGTCAATAGTAATCCCATTATTTATGAGTAATTCTTTGGCTTCTTTTATTTTTAATCTCCCAGGTTCTTTTCTTAAAGAGCTCTGAGGAGGGCCTAAATATATCATAAAACAGTTTTCATCATAATTCAAAGCTTCTTTTGTTGCCGCTAACAGCATATCCTCGCCACTATTGGAAACATGACTACCTATCTTCATGCTTTTTCGCCTTTCGTCGGTAAATGTCATTTATCCGACTTTTTCGCAGTTTACGAGCTTCTTTCTCTATAATATCTTTTCGCTTCTTTTTATAACCAGGCTTTACCGTTTTTGACAGAGGAATTTTTGTATGCAATTCCACTTCATCGCGAGGTGTTTTCCGACTCTTTTTGGCATTTCTCTCCTTTGTTTCAACAAGGCTTCCATCTTTTAAAGCTTTATAAACATAATCAAAACCCTGGGCATGAAGTTTATTTAAATATTCATCATCATCGTAATCGTAGAAGGAAATAGCGATTCCCGTAGCTTCAAAACGAGCAGTTCTTCCAATTCGGTGAATATAAAATTCAATATCTGGTGGTAACTCATAGTTAATAACATGACTAATACCAGCAATATCGATTCCTCTTGAGGCAATATCACTAGCGACGACATATTGATAAGCCCCATCTTTGATTCTCCTCAAAATCTGTTTACGTTCACGAGCTTCAAGATCTCCAGTTATTTTAGCAACTTTAAAATTATTCTGCACTAAATAATCAGCTAATTCATCGACTTTTGTTTTAGTATTTGCGAAAATCAAAGCGAGATATGGTGTAAAGGTATGTAATAATTCGACCAATAACTCATCTTTATTCTTATTCTTCGTTGGAATAAAGACATGTTCAATCGATGTCTTGGCCACTTGCTTCCCGATTAAATCAACGACTTCACAATCAGTTAAATATTTATTCAAAAAGGTCAGCAGATATTTAGAGATGGTTGCTGAGAAGACGAGAATCTGAGGATCTTGAAAACGGGAGAAGAGATGATCAACCTCGGCAATTTCACTTATTTCAAAAACCATATCAGCTTCATCAATAACTACAATATCAGCCGTATATAGTTTCAAAACATTGGTCGTAACAGCTAGATCCTGAAGTTTTCCAATTGTTCCGATGACAATTTTAGGTTGACTTTTATTTAGTTTTTCGATTTCATTATCGCGGTTAGTCCCCCCAACATATAATCTGGTATCAACAAAAAACTCACAGAAAGTAGTTATTTTATTTATTTCTTCAAGAATTTGAAAACCAAGTTCTCTTGTTGGAACGACAATTACCGCTTGAACTCTTTCATCAGTAGTCAATGAATTCAATAAATGTAGTAAAAAAGCATGAGTTTTTCCTGTTCCTGTCTGACTAGTGGCAATGATATTTTCGCCTTTCATCGCCTTTTTTAAAACAGTATCCTGAATTTCTGTTGGTTCCTTGAAACCAATAGCCTCTAAGCCTTTATAGATATACTCCTTAAAATTATAATCTTTAAAACTTACTTTTTTATACATCAATAGCAACTCCTCTAGAAACTGGGTAACCAGCTTTCTCTATTAAAATATGAACTAAATCATTTGACTTAGCCTTTTCACTGAAAAATTCCACTTCAAGATAATTCGAAGAATGGCCAAAGGCAAGACCTGCTTCATTCTTTTCAACAATTACTTCAACAATTTTTCCAATAAATTTCTCCCGATATTCCAAAGCCTTAATCTTATTTATCGTCAATAATTCATTGACTCTGAATTTCTGGGTAATTCCATCAATTCTACCAGGTAATTTATAAGCCATAGTATTTGGTCTTGGAGAAAAGGGAAAAATATGCATTTCTCCAAAATTGAGACTTTTAATAAACTCCACAGAATCTAAAAAATCCCTTTCAGTTTCGCCATTAAATCCAGCTAGGCAATCGGTAGTAATATTAACATCGGGAAAATATTCTCTTATTTTAACAATTTTTTGATAATAATAAGCTATATCATACTTACGATTCATTCTTTTTAGGGTATTATTACAACCACCTTGTAAAGGAATATGAAAATGTTGACAGAAATGCTCTTTATTTTCACTTATAGTAGTTAAAAGTTCATCACTAATCTCAGTTGCTTCAATCGATGAAATGCGAATACGGCCTAAATTTTCGACCTCTTTGACGATATCAGCAAGTAAATTACTAAAATTGTAGTTCAAGAAATCTTTCCCGTATGTTCCGGTATTGATACCACTTAAAACAATTTCTTTCATGCCTTGTGCAGTAAGTGTTTCTATTTCAGCAATAACATCTTCTTTTTTTCGACTTCTGATCGGTCCTCTGGCATAGGGAATAGCACAATAACTACAAAAATTATTACAGCCATCCTGAATCTTAACAAATCCCCGGGTTTTGTGATTATATTTCTTGATTTTTAATTCTTCATAATCCTTTATATCACTATATTCAGCGATTAGACATTTATTTTCTCGTTTGATTAAAGCTTCTTCGACTAGTTCCACCATTTTATGGCGATTAGTGGTTCCCAAAACGATATTAACACCAGGTATTTTTTTTACCTGTTCGGGGTTTAGTTGGGAAAAACAACCCATTACGGCAATAATTGCATCTTTATTTTTTCTTGTCGCCTGACGTATCATTTTTCGACTTTTAGCATCGGAAGTAGTCGTCACTGTACAAGTATTTATGATATATACATCACTCATCTGGTCAAAGTCAACTAATTCATAGCCTTTATCGATGAATTCATTAATAATAGCTTCTGATTCATAAAGATTGACTTTACAACCAAGTGAACAATAACTAATTTTCATTTTTTTCTCCTAATTCAATTTCATAACTAATAGCACTCATGATATAAAGTGGTGCTGTCTCGGTTCTTAAAATTCTTGGACCTAGTCCAATAGCGATGAAGCCATGTTCTTCTAACAAAGAAACCTCTTTTGGGGAAATACCTCCCTCAGGTCCCACTAACACCAAGATACTCTTCCCAGTGAATTTTTTTATTTCTTCTTTAAGGGTAGAACAATTTTTTCTACCGCTTTCCTCATAGGCATATAGACATAAATCATATTTTACCCGTAACTTTAATAATTCATCGAATCTTATGCAATTATTTATTTCGGTTATTCTGGTTCTGTGAGATTGCTCACTGGCCTCTTTAGCAATCAATTGATAACGCTCATTACGACGATTCTCTTTTTCACTTATCTTAATAATAGATCTCTCCATTATCACTGGTTGATATTTAGTAGCTCCTAATTCAGTAATTCTTTTGATGACTTCTTCGGTTTTTTCGCGGCGAATTATTCCCTGAGCAACGGTTATATCAACCGGCATCTCAACAATATCTTCAACCTCTTCAACAATCCTTAGAATTACTTCTTTATCAGTAAATGAAGTAATAGCTGCGATATATGTCTTTTTATTCATCATACAAACATATACTCTATCACCAGTTTTCATGCGCATGACATTCTTGATATGATGATAATCACCATTATCGATTGTTACTTGATCTAAAACTAACTTTTCTTCACTGACAAAATATCTTTGCATATACTATTCCTCTATTATTACTATATTATACCATATTATTTGATTTTTTATAGCATTTGTTTTCATCATTTTTGAAAAGATAAAGAATATCATCAATTATGTAGTAAAAAAGCACTTCCTTTTATGGAAGCGCTATACCTAAATATATCTTTAATTTCCTTTGAAAAATTTCTTTATCTTGTCATAGACAGATTCATTTTTTTCATTGGTCCGTGAAAGTTTAGTCAATAAATCCTTTTGTTCAGCAGTCAGTTTTGTTGGGGTGACGACATTGACAACAACATATTGGTGACCAGTATTACCACTACGACTACTAGTAATACCTTTATTGTTTAATTTGAATTTTGTTCCTGTTTGCGTGCCGGCTGGGACTTTCATTTCAACATCACCATATAGTGTCGGTATTGTAACCACATCACCTAAAGCAGCCTGAGAAAAAGTAATTGGCATCTCCATGTGAATATTTAAGCCATCTCTTTGGAAGATTTCATGAGGGCG
>JAQUZN010000059.1 GCA_028691315.1 Candidatus Izemoplasmatales bacterium
AATAAAAACAACCACTAAATAAGTGGTTGCCTGATGTCTAAAAGAGTTTTACTCCTACGCTGGCATTATCCAGATCAGGTAAGGTCTATAACGGATTAGTTATACTCTCAGCCTAGTTCCCTAAGCTCCCCTTATTTATAGTTTATATTATATCACATTTATCGGTGATATACAAAATATATATTTGAAATGTAGTATGATATGATATTTATTGCTTTAGGAGATAATTTCAAGAATAATCGCTGGAACTTTAACTTCAAACTCTACAATATCAAATGCTTCATCTAGCGATAGAATAATTTCCTTTGAAACGGGAGAATTCGCATACACTTTTGCAAGAACATCGCCAGTCTTTACATGTTCTCCAACTTTTTTTTCTAGTACAATTCCAACCATCGGATCAATAATATCTTCTTTTGTTTCTCTTCCTCCACCTAGTTTCATTGAGGCAAGGCCGATATTTAACGCTTTTATTTCCTTAATATAACCTGTCTTTGTAGCTTTATATTCGATAATTTTTTTTACTTTTATAAAGTCTTTTAAAGAATCTATTTGTCCGCCTTGAGCATGGATAAATTCATTAAATTTTGCTAGAGCCTCACCATTATGTAGTTGACGAATCGCAAGTTCTTTTGCATCTTCTAGTGAAGGTGCTTTCTTTGCGTAAAAAATCATATAAGATGCAATCTCAACACATAAGGTTTCTAAATCTTTAGGTCCATTCCCAGAAAGAGCTTCGATGGCTTCTTTCACTTCTAGTCTGTTCCCTACCGCATGACCAAGAGGTTGATCCATACCAGTAATAAAGGCAATTACTTTTTTGTTAAATGCTTCACCAATCGATACCATAATTCTAGATAATTCTCTGGCATCTTCTAATGTTTTCATAAAAGCACCCTCACCAATTTTTACATCTAAACATATGACATCTGCGCCACTAGCAAGCTTTTTAGACATAATACTTGAAGCAATTAAGGGAATTGAGGGAACAGTTCCTGTAACATCTCTTAAGGCATATAAGAGTTTATCTGCAGGTACGATTTCGCCAGTTTGTCCAGCCACCGCTATGCCAATTTGATTCACTTGTTCAATAAATCTATCTTCTGAAAGGTTAATCGTGCATCCATCAATGGATTCAAGTTTATCTAGTGTTCCACCAGTATGTCCTAATCCTCTTCCAGATAATTTAGCAACCTTTGCGCCACATGATGCGACAAGCGGTCCTAAAATAAGTGTTGTTTTATCGCCAACACCTCCCGTAGAATGTTTATCCACTTTTATTCCAATGATTTTACTTAAATCTATCGTGTCACCACTAAATAACATTGATTTCGTTAGAAATGATGCTTCTTGGTCTGTCATTCCTTGAAAATAAATTGCCATTAACCATGCACTTACTTGATAATCGGGGATATTTCCTGAAACATAACCAGAAATCACAAATTCAATTTCTTGTTCAGTTAAAATATGTCCTTCTCTTTTTCTTTCGATAATATCTACCATTCTCATCGTAATCACCTCAAAAAAAATTATACCACAAATTGACTATTTTGTAGTATAATTGTTTCAGGTGATTTTTAATGAATGAAATATACCTTGTGAGACACGGGGAAACAGATGCTAATCGAAATTATGTAGTTCAAGGAAGAATGGACAACCCTTTGAACGAGTTTGGAAAGAAACAAGCCTTTGAAACAGGCGAGTTTTTTTTGCATAATAAAATGCATTTTGATTTAGTAATTTCTTCACCGCTAAAACGAGCTTTTGAAACTGCTAAAATTATTAATCAAGCAATGAGAACATCAAAACCAATTATTGTTCATCAAGATTTGATTGAACGAAATTTTGGTGATTATGATGGACAAAAAATCACAGATGAATATGCGGATTTAATAAAAAGAGGTACGATTCCTCATATGGAACTCAATCCCGACTTGGAAAAAAGAATTTTTGGAGCCTTAACAGAGTTGTGTAAAAAATATCCAAACAAAAAAATGTTAATTGTAACTCATTCTCATGTAATTAAAGCTGTACTCGTCCATTTAGTTCCTGATTTTAATTATGGATCGTATTTATTTAATTGTAGTATAAACCATATATTGTATAAGAATCGTAAGTTTGAGTCGATTCAACATAATATTAATCCATTTGATCTAAAAAAACTGTAAAAATAGACAGTTTTTTTATTTATAAAAATTAATGCATTTGCTTTGTATTTTGCTAGCTTTTGATTTATAATCTTTTCATCGGAGTTGATATATTTGAATAAGAACGGAGAATTATTAGCAACCTATGATGTTAAAAAACTACTAATAAAGTTCTCGATTCCAGCAATCGCTGGAATGGCAGTCAACGCTCTATATAATTTTGTCGATACTTTCTTCGTTGCGAAAGGTGCAGGTGAAATTGCAATTGGGGGATTAGCTTTGGCTTTCCCAATTCAAATGATTGTCATGGCCGTCGGTTTAATGATTGGAATGGGTAGTTCATCTATTTTCTCACGAGCTTTTGGGGAAAAAAATCATGAGAAAATGGTCAAGGCGGTTAATACCGCTATTTGGCTAGATATTTTTCTTGCATTGCTTTTTACTCTACTAGGCTTTTTATTCATCAATCCCCTTCTTGTTTTCTTTGGAGCGACTTCTTCTAATATTGGTTTTGCAAAAGATTATTTGTCAATAATCCTAATTGGTCTTGTGCCTTTATCTCTAAGTATGGTTTTAAATAACTTAACCAGAGCGGAAGGAAGAGCCAATGTAGCAATGATTTCAATGTTTATCGGAACCGGATTAAATATTCTTTTGGATCCAATTTTTATCTTTGATTTTGGATTTGGTTTGGGTGTTAAGGGTGCTGCGATTGCGACGATTATCTCGCAAATAATTGCATTTATCTACATTTTGTCTCAATCTCAATCAAAGCATTCATCTCTCCATATTTCTTTTAAAGAAGGAATTAAGATTGATGGTAATATGATATTTGAAATTATCGCTATTGGCGCACCATCGTTTTTGCGAAATTCGATAGGAGCATTTCTAGCAATTATCATCTATAACCAAATTAATCGATATGCACCAGGCGATCCAGCAATTTATATTTCTATTTATGGGGTTATTAACCGAGTTATCACTTTTGTCTTTATGCCGGCATTTGGCCTAGTTCAAGGATTAGCTCCTATCGTAGGATTTAGTTATGGAGCTAAAAACTATAAACGATTAAAAACCGTTATTACGTATACTTTAAAAATTATTATTGTCTATTTTTTCTTTGGATTTCTATTTGTACAGTTATTAGCTGGTCAAATCTTCCTTCTATTTAGTTCTCAAGGAAATATCGAATTTATCAATATTGGATCAACTGCTTTTAGAACTATTTCACTTGGCTTTTTGTTTGTCGGATTTCAAATTTTGATTAGTTCAGTATACCAGTCTGAAGGTTATCCTGGCAGAGCAACTCTGGTTGCATTATCTAGACAAGTACTCTTTTTCATTCCTTTAGTATATCTTTTATCAAGCATAATGGGATTAGAAGGAATTTGGATTAGTTTTGCACTTGCAGATATCTTATCTGGTCTACTTTCAATGGCATTGTATTTTGCGGAAATGAAACGGATTCATCTTCTTGAAAAAAACGGTTTAGTCTTAGCATAAATTAATATATTAAAAGCGCTAAATTTTCTAAATCTAGCGCTTTTTTTACTATTAGATGTGAATAAATATTTCTTGATAAAACAAATAATTCCATGCAAACCCGACATCAATGTTTAGATAAAAACTTGTCCCATTTGATGGACTAAAATTTCCAACTGTATTCAGTAAATCTTGACTTAATAAATCTCTCATTAAAAATGTTGTTTGTATAACATCTTCACCGTATAAAAATGGATTATAGGTCTTGTCAAATACGTAATCTACTGCTGCTACAGTATATAAAGTGTCACTTTCAACAAGAATACCATTCTTGTATAGTTTTCCACCCGAATATGAGACTTGATCATCAAATACTATATCATTGCCCGATGTATATAATTCAAGCAAGTCGGCTCCTGTTAACTTAACAGTTTTTAGGTAATTATCAAAAGGATATACTTCTACTAGTTTGCCCATGGTAATATTGCCTGCTTCAATGTTCACTCTAAAACCACCAGCATTCAAAATCCCGAAGTCTACTTGAAGATAATCCCTGATGACAGAAGCTCCCCATGGAGCTAGATCATATTTTGATATATAAGAATTCGTGTTCGCTAGTACTTGCGTTACAAAACTATTATAAGTGGAATCTGACTCAAATACTTGGATTAGATTTGACACATACTCACTCGTTTGTCCTAAATCAGAACTACCAATGATATCTGTTTGGACTGCTGTGACTGAATGGGTTGCGTAGTTATAAGAAAGTGTTATTTTAGCAATTAATGAGGATGTTCCATCGCTAACCTGGGCAAAAGGCATTGCTGCACCAGTACGGTTTATGGTTCCTGAAATTGAGGTATGTGTATGTCCATTAAAAACTGCATCGACTAAATGAGTTCCAGATAAACTGGCAATGTCACTATTCATTCCAGTATCATAGTCATGAAGTGAGACAACTACAATATCGCATCCTTCAGTAACTCTTAAAATTTCAGCATATTTGGAAATTGTATCAACAGGATCTAAAAATTCAATTCCTTCTACTCTTGAAGCAGAGATAGAATTAATCACATTTCCGATGACACCAATGATACCAATTTTCACGCCATCTTTTTCCACAATTTCATAAGGTTTCGTCCAAGAAATCAATTCACCTGTAGTCTTATATACAATATTTGCGGCTAAGAATGGATAATTTGCCTCGCCATTTGTGTCATCAAAATCTTGATAGTTTTCAATCTTGTCGATTCCCCAATCAAATTCATGATTACCTATGGTAAATGCTGAGAAATTTAAGTAGTTTAGTACTTCGATGATTGGCAACCCATAGTAGTAGTTTGAGAACGCTGTTCCTTGAAACATATCCCCAGAAGCAAGTAAGACCGAGTTTGGATTCATAATCTGTGCGTCATATAAATATTCACTCATTTTAGAAAAAGTTTCAAGGGAAGAATATGCCCCCCCATGAAAATCATTCAGCGAATATAAATCGATTAAGACATTCTCTTTATTCGTTAAGGTAGTAGAATCAACCAAGCCACTTGAAGTTGTGTTTGTAGAAGACACTGGCTCAGAGGAAATTGTATTTGTTAAAGTAGTTGTGACTGGGAAAAAATCACAACTTGCTATAGAAAATGTGAAGATGATTATAGAAATAATTACGAGAAATTTTTTCATGTATTGCCCCCAAATTTGTAGAATGCTTTTATATTATATCTAAAATAACAAAAAAAAGAAAGAGGAATGTCCTCTTTCTTTTTTGACTAGAAAGAATCAGAATGAATGTTAGTTTTATGAAATTAAACCATAGTGTAATAATACATTATTAACTCCTACTTTTGTTAAGAAAGTAAGTGGATCCGAATTCATGTATTCTGCGTTACTTGGTAAGTACAAATCAAATGTAGGAGCATCATCATCTGAAGCCATCAATGCTTCTAATTGATCAGTAATAATGTTTCTAATAATCATTGAATCAAGAACTGTATTTCTGTCTGATTCAGATAATGCCGCAATTGCTGTATAACTAAATGATGATGTTGTGAAATCACCTTCCGCAAGAATATTAGTTGCTTCAATAAAAGCTCTAATTTCTATTTTAGTTGTGATATCAGTTAATCCATAAATTGTTTCTTTTGCCAAATCAGGAATCATTGTATTAATGTTACTGTTATTTTTTAGCATATGATCTATTGTCGTATGCATTGAACCGCTTGCAAGTAATGTTGCTAAATCAGAATCTGTCATTGTTGTTATGATTGTCGAATCCATTGTTCCACTAAAATCACCAATATTTAAAACCTGAAGTGAAGTAAGCAAGGAAATAAGTTCAGCTTTTTCGACTTGTGTTTGTGAAACACTATTGGCTAAGATTATCTCTCTAAAGAACGTTGGAACAATTAATCCCATTTCTGTTTGTAAAGCAGTTTCATCATTTGCATTTTCTAAGATATAGTAAGATACCGTCGCTTGCATTGTTGAAGAAGCGAGTAATTGATTGAAGTCAACCCCAAAGATTACGGTAGGTGATAAATTAAATGTCGTTAAGTCAGTAAGTCCTAATAGTTTCAATGCATCAATGATACTTGCAATCTCAATTTTTGAAACATATGTAACATCTGGTAATACGATGCGGATATTATTTCCTAACGAATCTTTATCCGGAATAATTAGTGTTCCACTTGATACGCCTAACAATTGATCTGATAGAGTCGCTTGTAAAGTTGAACTTAATAATATTTCAGCGGAATGATCAAATAATAAAGTTGACGATATGGATGAACCAAATGAACTTAAATTCGAAAATCCCATTGAAGTAAAGGCATTAATCATTGCTTTTATTTCAGATTTTACAATATATTCTGTTATATGTCCTACTGGACCAGTAGAAACTTTGACTAAAGTAACACCATCTTCATTTGTCGTAGGTACTTTTAATACAGAACTTCCCAAATCAAAGATTGTTTGAGAGATTGTTGCCTGCATAATACTTGATGAAAGTAGTATGTCTTGTGAAGTTTCTGAAGAAATAATACTTAAATCAAACGAATTTGTAAAAGTAGTTGGGTTCGTAACCCCTAACAAATCTAGAGCATTAAGGAATGAACTAAGTTCTACTTTATCGATATATGTCGCATCAAGTGTAGTAATTACAATTGGATTACCGACTTGGTCTTCATAAGGTATATTGATGAAGTTTGAACTAATGCCTAATATTTGATTTGAAATTGTCGCTTGAATAATAGCAGATTCTAATAATACAGTTTTATGTTCTAAAATCAAACTAGTATCTTCAAGATCAATTGTATCAAAATTCGTGATACCTATTGCATACAAAGCTTTAAGTAGACTGCCGATTTCAGTTTCAGACAAATACTGTGTTCCCATAGAAGTATAAATAACTGGATCAAGGTTTTGATCTTCAGAAGGAATAACGAGTAGTTCTGAAGTTCCTGTTCCTAAATTAATAATCATATTTGAAACCGTTGCGTGAATGATTTTTGAAGCAAGTAAGGAGGTAATCTTTGCATCATCTAAAGTAGTGGGATCACCGACTGTAGGAATTAACTCAAGCGATGAAATAATCCCCGCATCAAAAGATATATTATCAAAATTAGATAATCCAAGTACTTGTAATGAATTGATAACATTTGCAATTTCAGCGCTCGATACAACATCCACATTTGCACTGTCTACAATCACTTGACTTACTGCATCCGTTGGAATAACCAAAGGATCTGTGTTCATATCGAAAATCATTTTTCCTATGGTAGAAGAAATAATCTGTGAATCCAGTAATGTGTTGATATCATCATTAGATAAATTCAATATTTTTTGAATATCAAAATTTGTAGTGTCAACCGATGAAACTAATAATTGAATTGCTTTTGCTAAAGCTTTTAGTTCTGTTTTAACTAAATATCCATTTCCATCAAAAATGTTATCTGGTAATACAAGAGGTAAATCGCCAATATCTTGTGTAAGCAACATATCTGAAACAGTAGCAACTAATACTCTAGATTCAAATAAACTATCAATCACGTTGTCATCTAAATTTGCGATTGTGTCAAGACCAATGTTATTAATGTCAAAATCAGATAAAGAACTTGTAATAGCATTTAATGCTAATAAGATGTTTCTAAGTTCACCATTTTGAGTTATATTGCCAAACTCATCAACAGTATCTCTCCAGACAAGGTCCGAAGGAATCGTTAGTACGTTTAACGCCTCAATTTGAGCAGTACCAGATAAAATATTTATTAGCGCATTTGTAATAAGATTTGAAGATAAAATAACAGTTAAATCAACATTGGAAACAGCATTTAATAAAATATTCATATCTCCTGATTCTATGTCACTTACTGAAACACCACTATCTACTACTTCTCCTAAAATATCGCCTACGGCAATAAACTCATTTGACCAGTCTAAATCAGCTGGAACAGTAATAATTAACGATAGAGTGCCTGTATCAGCCTCAATTAATGGTACTAAAAATGATGAAGTTAACAAAACAATTAAACTTGAGTCAGAGAAATCTTGAAATAACCCCCGAACGATGTCACCATCAACAGGAATTGTATCTAAATTGCCTTCACCGCTAATAAAACCTGCTCCATTAATAATATCAAACAATGTTCCTGCGATACTACCTAGGTTTTCAAGTTCTGATTGATAATCGATTGCATATAAATCTTCTTGGGAAATGTCTAAAGGATAATCTAGATAAGCTGTACCAACTTCAATTCCAATTGGCAATAGTGCAGTTATTAATTTTGAATTAGAAAAAATACCAAAAACATTTCTTATTTGATCTCCAGTAATATCAGAAACATTTTGTGTTGTCATAAAACTAGAATTCATTAAAACGGCAGCCGCTTCAGAATAAACACTTAATTCATACCGGAGCGCAATTTTTTGATTATTTATGTCAAATGACAAAACGCTATCAAACAAAGATAAATGTAAAGGTATTTGTTCAGTAGTATCTGGCACATCAACCATTAATTGATTTGCGATTAAGACGAATATATTTGCGTTATAATTGTCAACAAGTTCTTTCATTAAGTCTAGTTGCTCAGTGATATCTACTTGCTCAGCCATATTTACTGGTGTAGGAAGATTAAATAGTGTACTGCTTGTCTCATAAGATGAACTTCGTACTTCATATGAGAGTGGGATAGTTGAAGATGCTGTATCCATAAATGTTGTCATACTATCAATTATGGATACCATACCACCAAGCATAATTAAAGCTACAAAAACATCCATTGCACCAGTTAATGCGCCAAACAAAGCACCAAATCCTCGATTTTTAGATTCTTTTTTTCTTTTTGGACTAGAGAAGATTGCGCGGATGATAGCACATAATATCTTATATAATAATAAAACTACTGTGAAATATAAAACTGTGTAGACAATTTTGAGTGCAAACATCCCAATGCCTGTCGCAAGCACTAAGACTTGTGCATCCATTTGCGATAAATCGATTTGTTGTCCAACAAATGTATTTACGATTAACCCAATACTATCTTCAAATGAAGTGAATGCCGATAAAGCTGGATCGACTTGCGAAAAAAGGCCAGCTAGCCATGGCATTTGCATCGACCATAACAGAGATACAACGGTATCAATTGTTAGAAAAAACACTACATAAAAAATTAACATTGTTATAAAGTTATACAATGTTCTCTTCATTCCATATAAAAATCCCATTAAGATGGCAAAGCCAAACATTAAGTAAAAAATAAAGTCTAGTGAAGTGAGAAAGTCTAGATTCATATGATCCCCCTATTTATATATATTTTTTTATATTTTAATTATACAACATTTTTGTAATTGTTCAATCATGTATACTTTTTTATTTTCATCTTACAAGAAAAGGCAAAGTGTAATGTAATCACTTTGCCTTCAACTTTATGAATTATAATCTCTATTTTTTAACTTTATTAATTGTTTCTTGTCTTTTGAGTTCCCTTAACATTTTTTGATAGTTCTTCAGTCTCGAATATTCAAGTTCACCAAGTTCAATGGCTTCTAAAACTTTACAACCAGGCTCAACAGTGTGAGTACAATCTCGGTACTTACAAAATAGCCCAATTTCTTCAATATCACTAAACGCCATTTCTAAATCGGCATCAACAATCTGAATTTCTCTCATTCCAGGTGTATCAATGACAATACATCCATAGGGGCTTAAAAATAGTTCTCTTGAAGTCGTCGTATGTCTTCCCCTAGAATCGTTTCTAACGTTGCCTGTCTTCATTACTTGAATACCCATAATAAAGTTAGTTAATGTAGATTTTCCAACGCCTGATGAACCTATACATGCAATGGTCTTTGCTTTTTCTAAATAAGGGACGATTTCCTTATAACCGTCACCATTTATGTTTGAACAAACAACGACATCTGAGCCAATCGCAAGTTTTTCTACTTCATAACGCTGAAGGTCAACTTGGCTAGATAAATCGCTTTTTGTAAGAACAACAACAGGTCTTGCCCTACTGTTCCAGACAATAGATAAATACCTTTCTAATCGTCTAATATTATAATCTAAATCAAGTCCCATACAGATAAAAACAATATCAATATTGCTAGCGATAATTTGAGTTTCAAATGTTCTTCCAGCAATTTTACGAGACAGTTCGCTTGTCCTCGTGAAGACTTTTTGGATGACTCCAAATGTTTCACTAGCGCGTTGAAAATGTACCCAATCCCCAATTT
>JAQUZN010000060.1:0-8772 GCA_028691315.1 Candidatus Izemoplasmatales bacterium
ACGCAAGAACAAAAGATACAGTAAGGAATTAAAGATAGCAGCAATCAAAGAATATATGAATAGGGAATGTTCACTGGAACATATTACAAATAAATATAAAATTAGTTCCATTAGCATTTTCAATAATTGGGTAAGCAAGTATAATAGCGATATAGAGATTAAGGATTATGATCCTAAACCGGAGGTCTATATGGCTAAATCAAGGAAAACAATGTTAGAGGAAAGAATAGAGATAGTAGAATATTGTATATCAAGCAATAAAAACTATAAAGCAACAGCGATAGACCACGGTGTAAATTACGCCCAAGTTTATACATGGACAAAAAAGTATTTAGAATTTGGTACAGAGGGTTTATGGGATAAACGAGGTCGTAAGAAATCAGAATCAGAACTATCAGAAGTTGAAAAACTAAAGTTAGAAGTGAAGAAATTAGAAGCAAGAAATAAGTACTTAGAGATGGAGAGTGAAGTATTAAAAAAAGTGGAAGCAATAGAAAGCGAGATGGTAAGAGGCAGTTACAAAAAGCGAAATACAAAGCAATAGCGTTATTGAGTGATAGATATCCAATTAGAGGGATGTGTAGGATACTAGACATACCACATAGTTCGTATTATAAGTGGTTAAAAGTGAAAGATGAAGTAAATTTTGAAGACAAAGGAATTCAAGAAAAGATTAAGAATTATCATGAACTATTCAATCATATATTGGGATATAGAAGGATGACATTATGGATTAATATCATTAGTCAAACCAACTATAACGAAAAACGAATTAGAAGACATATGCGACTACTCCATATATCATCCGCGATTAGAAGAAAGAAAACAAATTATTTAAGTTATAAACCTGAACAAGTAGGAGAAAATGTCCTAAGCAGAGAGTTTTCAGCTACTAGGCCTAATGAGAAATGGTTAACAGACGTAACGGAGTTCAAGATAATTGGATCAACTATAAAACTATATCTAAGTGCGGTCTTAGACCTCTATGATAATAGCATAGTCGCTTACAAATTAGGACTATCTAACAATAATGATCTAGTCTTTAGAACATTTGATAAAGCGGTAAAGGCCAATCCTGGAATAGAACAAATACTATCTCATAGCGATAGAGGTTTTCAATACACGAATAGAGTATTCAAAAAAAAGTTAGATGACAAAAAGTTTATACAGAGCATGTCTAGAGTTAGCAAGTGCATAGATAATGGCCCTATGGAATCCTTTTGGGGTACATTAAAAAGCGAGATGTATTATTTAAATAAATTCTACAACATCGACGAACTTAAAAAAGCAATAGATGATTATATTAAGTTTTACAACGAAATTAGATTTCAAGCAAAACTAAAAGGCTCAACCCCTATTCAGTATAGGAATCAAGCCTTTGTTAATTAAATATTTTATTTTTTTATGGTGTCCACTTGACAGGGACTAGTTCATTGTTCTTCTTTTTGTTCTTTTTCTTCTGTAAATACAGTATCTTTATTAAACTCATTGTATTCAGAAACGCCTTTTTTGATAAAGCGGAAAATGTAAGGTCTAAATACATAAGCAGCAAATAATACGTATGGTGGGATGAAGAAAATAGTTGGTCCAAACACAACAATTAAAGTCCATGTCCATTTTGCTAGTCCGTGTCTTGAACAATACCTAAAAACAAGAACATAAATTAAATAATAATAAAATACAAGTGCAATTAATCCGATAATTAAAAATATTACTTTACTACAATCAATACCAACGATTCTGTTAAAGAATGCAGGAGTCGTCAGTGTGTTTAACGAAAACCATGGTGATGTAATCAGTGGATTTGCCATATCGGCAAAAAATTCAATCATCCGGTATACTAAAATTGCAATTTGTTGGAATAACAATACGGCAAAAACGATAAAAGAAGCTGTCTCATAAGGCTTTTTATTCTTCATAATTTCTGATTTTTCTTTATTCATTTCTTCTTTAAAACTCATGTGAATTCCCCCTTTTTTTAACTAAAGTTTACCATTTTTAAAAATACAAGTCAATAATCCCTTGAAATTTATGTGTGTTTATTGTGTTTATGACATCTCTAATTTCATTATTACGTCTTGACAATCTTTTAAATAAGGACTATCATTCTTTTATGAACAAAAAAAGGTGGGAATATAAGTGGAAAACAAAATTAAAAATTATGATTTGCTCAGTAAATTATTGAAGAAATCAGAAATATCTCAGATAAAATCTCAAGAGGAAGCAATGCACTTAATTCTTGAAAAGAAAGTAGTTGAAAATATTGATCAAGTGGATCAAAGCAATTTAAAATTAGGTGATAAAATATCTGACAACGTCGCAAGAGTCGCCGGCAGTTGGAAATTTATTATCACTTTTATGATTATTCTGGTTTTATGGATAATAGTCAACTCTATTGCATTATTTCATGCGGTTGACCCATATCCCTATATTTTACTAAATCTAATTCTATCTTGTGTTGCCGCATTACAAGCTCCGATTATTATGATGAGTCAAAATAGACAGGATGCAAAAGACCGAATTCGCTCTGAAAATGACTATAAAGTAAATTTAAAAACAGAACTTATTTTAGAAGATTTACATCAAAAAATGGATGCATTAATTCTTAATCAAATTGAACAAAAAAGAATGTTAAACGACTTAGAGAAAAAGTCTAAATCTGCTTAACTTTTTTTCTTAATAAAAAATGTATCCACTTTAGGATACATTTTTATATGGATTTTGCTATTAAAGGTAAAATTGTTGAATTATTTTTTCTGCGGTCTTAATTCCATCTACAGCTGAGGACATAATCCCACCGGCATATCCTGCGCCTTCACCCATTGGGTATAAGCCTTTAAGACTAGACTCATGATTATCATTTCGAACAATTCTAACAGGTGAAGATGATCTTGTTTCAACACCAGTTAACACAGCGTCTTCTAGTGCAAATCCTTTTAGTTTCCTGTCAAAATCAAGAACTGATTCTTTCATTGTTTGAATGACAAATGTTGGAAAGATATCACTCATTTTCACAAAGGTAACGCCAGGTTTATAACTTGGTTTTACTACTCCTAGTTTTGTACTTTGCTTATCTTTTAGAAAATCACCTAAAAGTTGGATTGGTGCATAGTAATTTGAACCACCGAGTAAATAAGCTTTCTTTTCAAATTGCCGTTGAAATTCAACTCCTGCTAGTGGGTGACTTGATCCAAAATCAGATGGAATAACGTTTACTAGAAGTGCAGAATTAGCATTTTCCTTATCCCGTTTACTTTCACTCATGCCATTGGTTAATACTTCTCCCAAAGCTGATGCACCACATACAACGCTTCCCCCAGGACACATACAAAATGTATATGCACTTCGGTTATTTTTAGAATGATAGCTTAGTTTATAATCAGCCGCGCCTAAACTTGGATGATTTGCGTATTTTCCATACTGTACTTGGTTGATTAGCGATTGCGGATGCTCAATCCTCACACCAATTGAAAATGGTTTTTGTTGGATTGAAATTCCTTTATCATAAATCATTTTGAAGGTGTCTCTTGCACTATGTCCAATACCAAATAAACAAACATTTGTTTCGATAATTTCCTTGTTATTAATGACAACACCTTGAAGTTTATTGTCTTTCAGAATGAAATCAGTCACTTGAGATAAAAACCTGATTTCAGCTCCAAGTTCGATTAACTCATTCCTTATTTTTTTCGTAATAACGCGAAGAATATCTGTTCCAATATGTGGCTTATTAATGTATAAGATTTCCTCTGGTGCACCTGCCATTACAAAAGTATCTAAAACTAGACGACATCTAACATCATTAATTAAAGTTGTTAGTTTTCCATCAGAAAATGTACCAGCCCCACCTTCTCCAAATAAGATTGAAGCATTATCATGATATTTACCTGTTTCAAAAAAAGTATTTACCTCTGTTGTCCTATTTTCAACATCTAGTCCTCGTTCAAGGATGATTGGACGGTATCCTCTTCTAGCAAGTAATAAAGCAGCGAACATTCCTGATGGACCGAACCCTACAATAACTGGTCTATGAAGTAATTTCCCATTTCCAGAAGGAACTTCATCATAAGTTAGTATGGGAGAAACAGAGACATTTTTATAGTCATTTTGTAATAATTGTTTTTCATTTTCTAGTTCAATATCAACAGAATAAACAAAAAAAACATGATCTTTTTTTCTTGCATCAATGGCTTTTTTATATATGGATATTGATTGTAATTCTGAATCTTTTATTTTAAACGAAAAAAGGACTAATTTTCGCAAATTAATCATTTCTAACTTATGATTTAAAGCATCATTTAATCCTAATTTCAATTCGGTTATTCTAATCATTTTTCCCTCTATTTACTGGCATTAAGTCCTGCCACGTACCCACTAGACCATGCCCATTGAAGATTATATCCTCCACATAGTCCATCAATATCAATCACTTCTCCAGAAAAGAATAATCCTTTTTCAATTTTCGATTCCATTGTTAACTCATTTATCTCTGAAATATCGATACCGCCCGCTGTCACTTGAGCATCTTCAAATCCTTTACTGCCGCTCACTTTAAATTGCCAAGAAAATAGTAGACTGATAATCGTATCTAGTTGAACTTGAGATAAGTCCTTTACAAGCGTATTTTGTTTTGCAATTTTTGCTTCTTTTAAAACTGCAGATATAAGTCTTTTATTAATTAATCCAATCAAACTAAAATCAACTGGTTTTTCTCTTGCATTTTCAAAACGTTTTATGACATCTTCTTTAGACAAAGCGTGAACTAGTTTCACGTTTAAAAAAACTTCCTCTTGATTTAGTAATAACTCATTAGCCTTGCGGCTTAACTGTAAAATAGTGGGTCCACTGATGCCATAACTTGTGAACAAAATATCGCCAAATTCTTCTTTTAAAACCTTGCTTTTAGATATTAGTTCTACATAACTTTGAATTTTAACTCCATCTAGTTGTTTCAAGTAAGGACAATCAAGCTTTAGTTTGACTAAGGCTGGAAAAACAGGTACTAAATGATGCCCAAAACTCTTTGCGATATTATAACCAATCCCATCGCTTCCACTACCTGGCATTGCTTTTCCACCCGTAGAAATAATCACTTTATCTGCGATGTATTCCCTTTTATCAGAAAGGATGACAGTAAACTTCTGGTTATTTTTATCAACAGATTGGACAAGTACTTCCGTTACGATTTCAACACCTAAATGTTCTAATTCATATAGCAATACATCAAGAATACTGGATGCTTGTTCAGACATAGGGAATGTTTTACCTAAATCTTCAATGATAGGAGAAATCCCAAGTGATTCAAAAAAAGAAATGGTTTGTTCAACATTAAATGTATGAAATACACTTTTAACAAATAAGGGATGATTGTAGTCTAGTTCGCTTGCAAGAGCATTTGTATAGTTACATCTTCCATTGCCTGTAGCAAGTATTTTCTTGCCTATACGAGCGTTTCTTTCAAGTATGGTTACTATTGCGTTATTTTGTTTTGCGGCGATTGCGGCGATGATTCCGCTCGCTCCACCGCCAATGACGATAACTTTTGGCTGGTTCATATAAGTCACCTACTTCTTTTCTTACATAATTATATCATAATAAACGTAACTAGTCATCTATCTATACATATCCAAAAGGAATATATTATTCTATCTATTATCGATGTTTTTATATATAAAAAGGTGGAATGTGAATTCCACCTTTTACAAACGAATTTGAATATTGTTTTTTACCAAATACCTTACTACTAAAAATTGTCGTATAGAACAATTATTGTCCATCAATT
This sequence comes from Candidatus Izemoplasmatales bacterium, assembly GCA_028691315.1. Lineage (GTDB taxonomy): Bacteria > Bacillota_I > Bacilli_A > Izemoplasmatales > Hujiaoplasmataceae > JAHIVB01. The sequence goes on from JAQUZN010000060.1 coordinate 5,783, forward strand.
CTTTTTCTTCCTATTTTAAAAGGAGTGTTAAAATCGATGATTGTTATCGTAGAACGATAATTAGAAAGAGGAATAAACATTGAAAGGAAAACAAGAGTAAAAATAACAATTTCAATGTAAGTATACATATAAGGATATAATCCTTGTTTTAACCCACTAATTTGTGATAAATCAAGAATTTGAATAGTTCTATCCGTGGCAATACTCATATAACTTATGATACTACTATCGTCAGTAATTGGTTTTATTTCGATTCTACTTGCGTCATATTGTAAGAAGTTAAACCACTCATTTTCATTATATACCGAAGTAATAATCAATCCTTCATCAAGTTCACGGATTTGCGTATTATTAAATACCTCTGGAAAATTAAAGTAGGATCTGTTAAAAAGTGACATTGGAACATAATCCGGATTTAATGGAAGTTGTAATGAGGAAAGTTCTCCAGAACTAGTTTGTTTGTTGATCATTACGTTTTGACTTGTATTATCTATGACCAGAGAATAAAACGCTTGGTTTTCACGATCAAAACTAATAATCCCACCTAAATTTTCATAAGTGATATCTTGATTTGAATATTAAAAAAAATGAGTCATACTAGTTAAGAATAAGGTGTCATTGATAATGATTAAATCCATATTCATACTTGATGTATCAATCGAATTCGATAATTGATATGATTCGTTTATGACATCATATGTGTTATCTAAATGATCGACAAGTAAATAATCTTGGCCATTACTTTCAAAAAATGTCGTGCTATATCCTTCTGTTAAAGAAATCAGAGATGCGCCAGATAGACTAATATCATACGCGCCATAAAGTGGCATGAGAACTAAATGACTTCCCATTTTAACAAATCTTGATGATGTAAAATCGTTTCTATCAACAGAAGATTCCATGTACTCTATATCTTGAGTATAAAGTATTTCGTTTGTTTCAAGTTCAAATACTGTAATTTGTTCATTTGATAATTCTTTTGATGAAGTATAGATATATAGATTATTTTCATCATAATAATAATCAATTACGTCACCATCAATTGATGTAATTGCGTAAGTGAAATACTTATAATTATTTATCTTAATATTGTCATACTTGATTAAGGAAACAAAAATAAAGAAACTAGTAACAATAAAGATTGCAAAAAAGAAATAAATGGCATAGATTGTTAAATCTGTTATTTCACTTTTTCTAATTTGAATCTTATCATAGATAGGATCAACAACTTTTTTGACAAAATTAGCAATGATAAATACGATACCTGTACAAATCAGCGCAATTGATACTTTAAAATACCATGACATATCTTTAAAGATTAATAAAAAAGCAATAAAAGGTAGGAAACTTGAAAGGAATAAAACAATGTTATTTTTTAATGTTTCAACTTCAATGTCAAGGTCACAACCATTTAGTTTGCTTTTCCAAAACAAAAGCATGGAAAACAGTAATCCTAAGAATAAAAAAAGCAAAAATATATAACTTCTGTTGTGAAATAAACTGGTAAAAATCATCATTTCAAATAAATATGATACAGTCGCTTAAAGTAATGAATGAAGTGCTACTTTTAATTTCGATTCTTTCAATTTTGTTTGATTAAACCAATAAGATGAAGCAAGAAAGAAAATTGCTGGAAAAACCCATAGAAAAATTACCATATGTACTCCCTCATCAAATTCGACATGTATTTTTGAAATATAGCATAAAAAATCTTTGTTTTCAATGGTAATAGAGAAAAAGCATCTCTGTTGCTTTCATTTTTTATTTAGTATCAAGATTAACCAAATTTTAAACATTTTTAAAGAGCATAAAAAAGAAACATTTTTAATTGTAAAATGTTTCAAGTTAATATATGCTTTTAAGCCATAAAATTAGTATTAAAAAAATATCTATACTATTGACTAAAAAAGGCTGTCAATTTGACTAGACAGTTCTTGCTTTCTTATAACAAGACAATTTTCTTTGAAATATACTTCTAACTAAATAACCATAAAAATGATGAAATAGTTATTCGAAAAGAGTTCTTATTCAATGGAGTTTTCAAAAAGCTTAATTTTTTCTTTCTGGTGTTCACTGATTTTTGTGGAAATCATCAATATCAGACCTATTACAAGGAACATATAATAACAGCCTATTCGCCACAATATAACCGCCCAAAACATATATCCTGCCGAAAGCACAGTGAAGATCATTGCGAAGGAGATTTCTGCGGCACCAGAATTTCCAGGTGTTGGGAAAAAACTGATCGCTGCGTATGTAAACACACACAGACTAAAGACATCAATCCAAGATGCGGAAATTCCACAGGCTCTGACGACAAAGTAAGGAATTGAACATAAAATTACTTGGTAAATGATCGATAGAACAAACAAAATAACTAGCGTTCCATGTGAATTCTTAATAACTTGAATACTCTCCTTGTAGTCCATAATTGTGTTGTGAATCTTCATATCCCATTTTTGCTTGTTTTTAATGATTTTGATTTTGATAGCTAAATTGATAACAAAATGGACGATTTTCTCCCCAATTTTCGGTAAAAGTGATACCATAAGAAATGAAAAAGGAATAATAATTGCGAAAAACAAGCCAACCCATGCCAAAATTCGAAACAAACCACTTGTTACCACTTGACTATTAAAGAGGAATACAAATAGTCCAAGAATAAAAAATGCAAACTGCATGAAAAAGAAACCAAAAATTGGAAGTGCTCCAGACACTCCACTAGGAATTCCGCCTTTGTTTAAATAATACATTTGAAAAGCCTGTCCACCACTACCGAGTGGTGTGATATTATCATAATATTTTCCAAAAATTGCAACTTTCAAAGCTAATTTAAAACGATATTGTTTGGTAGTTGTATAAATTAATAGATAATACTTTAACGTCTCCGCAAGCAAAATCACAAATACAGACCCAAGAACAATTACAAAGAACTGCCAATTGTCCAACCAAAGCTCTAACATATGTGAAAAACGAATACTCGAAGTATC
>JAQUZN010000060.1:8872-10325 GCA_028691315.1 Candidatus Izemoplasmatales bacterium
GTGTTGATTTGAAAATTAGATCTGGTTTTTGCGATTAATCCTTCTACATCATCAGGATAAATAAAGTCAGTTCCATTTTCCATGACCGTGATTGGTTTTGTAATTCCATATGATTTTAGCAACTTTGCTGTAGATTCACTGCAAGCCCAAATAGCATCGACAGAATTATAGAAACGTAAAATATATCTCATCAAAATGTTTGTTAAAAACTTGCTTTTTGTATACTGATAAAAATCGTCTTTTAATTTCGAGTGAAAAGTAGTTACAATTGGTACATGATTCCTTTTGGCTTCACGCAAAGCAAAATGTCCAATTATGAAAGGCGAATGCGCGTGATAGATATCCGCATGGGCCTCTTTAATCCTTTTTTTATCTTTAGCGGTAAAGAGTCGTATCCCTAACGCGAAGTCCTTCATTAAAAACCTTAAAGATGCTGTTCTCATAACTGGGTATTCGATATTGGTTGGTTCTTTTGCAAACTTTGGAGCTACAACTAAAACTGATCCTTGTTTCATTATAGTTTTCGCATAGTTATCAACTACACGTATGGTTCCATCAATAGCAGGAAAAAATGTATCGTTGAATAAAATTACATCAATTCCATCATTATTTAATTTAACTCCCATTAAAAATCCTTCTTTCTATAGTTAAAATTGCCAAATTTGAATATGGATTAGGCTCATTTAAAACAGCGAATAATAATAAACTCATATATATAAAAAGCATATCATATAAGTGGCTGATATGCAAGCGCGATTTTGAGAAAACGGTTTACTAAACTGATTCAAAAAAAGATACAGATTAGCAACATATTTTATTCATACTGAATGACTGCTACGATTATTTTCTTGCAGAGTTGGGTTAAGAAATAGATTCTGATTCTAACTCTATATTTGAGTGAAATTACATAGAAAACAGTGCTAATCCCGTAAATACCTTCATTTGTTTGTAATTTCAACTCATGTTCAATTTTTTTTCTGTAAACATAAGATATGTACGATAAACTTAAATATCTTATATCTGCTATTTCTTTGAAAAAGAACTATGTCTTGCTTTCAGATATTATATTGTGAAATTCTAATTTTGCATTATTATATTTCCACGTTTTGTTGTAATGAAGCTAGGATATCAAACAACTGATTTATCATTTTTGACTAATAGTATATCTTTATTATTCGTGTCAAACCTCTTTCCTTTCAGATAACAGAACTGAAATATTCTAATAACATCCTATCTCACTATAATGAGAACTTTATGAGAAACATATAAAATTTGTGCAAAATGGATAGCCTTCTAATCCATTTCTACATTAATTTCCTTCTTACACAATCAATACCTCTTAATTCATCAAGATGAATAAATTCAAAGAGTAATTGAGTTTTCATATGATATTATGTTATTGTTTGATATGTTCACTACTATTTTTACAAAATGCTTAACTTATTTATTCATG
>JAQUZN010000006.1 GCA_028691315.1 Candidatus Izemoplasmatales bacterium
AAGCATACTAAATTAGTAACAGATCCACAGTGCTTATAAAATTATTATACGGCTAAACCCTCTGGGTAAGTCAAGGAAGTATATATAATTAATCCTGTAATTCTTACAGTTTTAATTATACGTGCGCAATTGTATTAAAATAGGTTACACAACCCATATAAGAAGCATAGGTTTGATACAATTCGTATCAGGCCTTTTTTTCATGCAAAAAGGGCGTTTTCTCCCTATATTCCAAATTCCATATGTACTGTGGAGGTTCATTTCAGTACTTTTGCAGGTCCTTTTTGATTTTTGCGTTCTACCTTTTAACGATTACCCAACTATTTACACGATTACTATGTGATTATTTATAAGAAGAGTCGAAATCCCCTATAGCGGAAAATGGCGGATAGAATGCTTTGATTTTGAAAAAATTACAATGGAGTAAGCGAATTAAAAAAGTTGTATATCCTAAGTTTCAAAAATATGTTACAATAATGTTAATAAGATGTTAAAGGAGTTTTCCATATGACATATGCGGAAAAAATAAAGAAATTAAGGGAGATTATGCTAATTACTCAACAAGAATTAGCAGATCTTTTAAATGTTTCAGTGGTTACAGTAAATCGTTGGGAGAACTCAATAAATGATCCAACAATGAAGACAAAAAGAAAATTAGTCAAATATTTCATTGAATATAGCGTGAAAATGGAGGAATAGTTTAATGGCATATAAAGATCTAGTAAATGCAAAAGAAGCAAAGCAAGACGAATTTTATACACAAATGGTTGATATCGAATTAGAAATGAAAAATTATCGTAGCCAATTTGAAGGAAAAACAGTCTTCTGCAATTGTGACGACCCTTATGAAAGTAATTTTTTTAAGTATTTTGCGCTAAATTTCAATTATCTAAAATTAAAGAAATTAATCGCGACATGTTATGATAGTTCGCCATTTGCAGGCACCCAACTGACACTCTTTGACTTGTTTTCTGACTTGGAAGAAAATGAAAAAAAGGCATTTAAGATTGAAATAACAGAAATTCCAGATTTTAATCATGACGGTGCTATTGATCTTACTGATGTGGAATTTCTTTTAAATAGTAACAAAAACTGCATGACTTTATTAAAGGGAAATGGGGATTTTCGAAGTCCTGAATGCGTTGAATTGTTGAAGGAAGCAGATATTGTTGTTACAAATCCACCATTCAGTTTATTTCGTGAATATATCAATCAATTAGTAAAATATGAAAAGCAATTTCTAATTATTGGTAACATCGGTGCAATCGCATATAAAGAAGTATTTCCTTTGGTGAAAGCTAATAAAATATGGTTGGGGCAATCCATTCATAGTGGGGATAGAGAGTTTAGAATACCAGACTCATACGTGGTCCGAAGTAAATCTTACAGAGTAGATGAGAATGGAAATAGATTTGTTAGGGTAGTTGGAGTAAGATGGTTTACAAATCTTAATTACAAAGAAAGACATGAAAACTTGATTTTGTATAAAAAATATAATTTTGAAGAGTACCCAACATATGATAACTACGAGGCAATAAATGTCGCATCAACTCAAGACATACCTATGGACTATCTGGGGATTATGGGTGTTCCAGTAACTTTTATGGATAAATATAATCCTGATCAATTTGAAATAATAGGAATGGGAACAGGAGATAGTGCTAAAGAAATTGGTATTGGCAGAAATTATAGAGGGAGAACTGACTTAGCAATTACAATAAATGGTAAGTCAAGTTGTCCATATCAACGCATTTTGATAAGGAGAATCCACAATGAAGATTGACTTAAAAGAAATATGTATTCGTGAAATTATCGATGGTTATGTTGATTCACAAGAAGAAGGGGTTTTAGGATTTGGTGGTAAACTAAATATTCGCCCCAAATATCAACGCGAATTCATTTACGATGAAAAAAAACGTAATGCAGTTATCGAGACCATAAATAAAGGATTTCCTTTGAATGTAATGTACTGGGTTAGAAACAGTGACAACAGCTTTGAATTGATGGATGGTCAACAAAGAACTGTCTCATTTTGTCAATATGTTAATAATGATTATTCGGTTAAAGATAGAGCCTTTTATAATTTAACACAACCGGAAAGAGATAAAATTCTTGATTATAAATGTATGATATACATATGTGAAGGTAATGAAGATGAAAAATTGTCTTGGTTCAGAACTATTAATATAGCTGGTGAAAGATTGACTGACCAAGAACTTAGGAATGCAATGTATACAGGAAACTGGTTAACTGATGCCAAACGACATTTCAGTAAATCAAATTGTGCTGCTTATAATTTATCAAATAAATATGTTAGTAAAAACCCGATCCGTCAAGAGCTCTTAGAAAAGGCTCTAGAATGGAAGATTAACGAAGAAAAACTTCCAACAATAGAAAAATACATGTCTGTTCACCAACACGACTCAAACTCAAACGAGTTGTGGCTATATTTCATGAACGTAATAGAATGGGTTAAGGCCACGTTTATTACCTACCAAAACGAAATGAAGGGAATAGATTGGGGAATTCTATATAATCGTCATCATCATAAAATTTACGACACTCAAAAAATACAACAAAAAATTCTTGATTTAAGGCTAGATGATGAAGTTGGAAATAAACGAGGTATATATGAATACATATTATCTGGTAATGAAAAAACACTAAATCTTAGAGTTTTTAGCGAATCTGAGAAAATTGTTATGTTTGAAAGGCAAAAAGGACTATGCCCTCATTGTCATTCGAAATATTCAATTGAGCAAATGGAGGGAGATCATATTACTCCATGGCACTCTGGTGGAAAAACAGATATTTCAAATGGGCAAATGCTATGTAGAGAATGCAATCGAAAAAAAGGCGGGAATTAGGAGTCTAAAGTCTTAGAGGTTTATAAGAATTTCGTTAATTCTTATATGTGCAGATTCTTTTGATGAAAAAACTTATATGGTTATATAGCGACCCAGCTCTTAATTGAGTTGAGTCGTTTTTTATAAATATTTCTCAAAAACCCGAACTTTTACCCATTTTCTGCGGACTTAGACTTGTAGGAGAATCAATTCTTTTCATTACAACCGGCAAAACACATCATACTATGCCATTTAACTATTGAAGAGAATAGATCAACTTATAAATTCAGGAAAGAGGTATTTAAAATGGATAAGTATAAAAAGAACTACAATGAATGGGAAGATGATGAAGATGATGGTCTACCAAGAATAATATCATCTGCTGAATTTTTGGCTAACCTTCCCAAACTACCTGAAGAAGTCATTGAAGGTGTTGTGCGTCAGGGACATAAAATGATGATCTCAGGTGCTTCAAAGTCTGGTAAGAGTTTCTTATTGATCGAACTTGCCATTGCTCTAGCAGAAGGAACCAAGTGGCTTGGGTTTCAATGCAGAAGATCCAGAGTTTTATACATTAACTTAGAAATTGACCCCAAAAGTCTTCTCAATAGATTTTACGTTATTTATGAAGCGTTGGGAATTAAACCGCGCTATTATAAGGATATCGTGATATGGAACTTGAGAGGTGAAGCACAACCACTGGACCAATTAGCACCAAATCTCATCCATAGAGCCGGTAATCTCGGTGTTGATGTAATCATTTTAGACCCTATCTATAAAGTCATGATGGGTGATGAAAATAATGCGACTGATATGGCTCAATTTACAAATGTATTTGACAAGATATGTTATGAAACAGGCTGTACATTTGTCTATAGTCATCACCATTCCAAAGGAGCCCAAGGTTTCAAAAAATCAATGGATCGTGCATCAGGTTCTGGTGTTTTTTCAAGGGATGCAGATGCACAAGTGGATATGATTCAACTCAATCTCGTTGAAGTCCCATCACGTAATAATCCAGAAGAATCATCAGCAACTGCCTGGAGATTAGAAAGTAGCCTACGAGAATTTCGAAGCTTCAAACCAGTCAACATATGGTTTGAGTATCCAATACATAGAGTGGATGAAGCAGGAAAACTAAAGAAGAATTATGCTGATGGAGATCCAAGAGTTAACCTTACCAGAAGTTTTAAACGAAATCAAACGACTGAATCTCGTAAAGAAGAATTTGATAAAGCATTTGATACCAATAAGAGGAAAGATGGAACCTGTTTTGCTTTTGTCCTCGCGGAGTATTTAGGGATTGCTGAAAGAACTGTTAGAGATCGAGTCATAGAATTCAGTGATGATTATGTCACTAAAAAAGGTATCGTATCACGTAAAAAGTGAAGTTGGAAAATAGGAGAAAACACAATTTCCGTCACGATTTCCTGAATTTGGCAGAAAGGGAAAAAACACCTATATTCCAACTACCAAATAAACTGGCGGATAGGCCTTATATAGTTGGATGTAACCAACACGCTAACGCATGTTTGTAGGATAGGGCTTGAAAGCCTGCCCTATCCCAAACGATGCATTATCGTTAGCACTCGCCTTTCTGCATAAGAAAAAAACCAAAAAAGTAAAAAACCGGTTAGCAATTACAATTATTTCTGTGAGTTTCAAAAAACAGAGTTATGATAATTACTGCTAGCTAATAAATCCAGAAAAACCAAATTAAAGTAAACATTGTTTGGTATAATGTTTATAAAAGTAGGTGATGATCATGAAAGATCAAAAACACGAGATTATCGTGTTCGAAGATGGTAAGGTTAAAATTGACGTGGACATCAGCCCTTCGGAAGACACGGTTTGGTTGACTCAGGATCAGATGGCTGAATTATTCGATGTTGATAGGACACGAATCGTCAGACATATCGGAAATATCTATACCGAGAATGAATTAGATAAGTCATCAACTAGTGCGGAAAACGCACAGGTTCAAATTGAAGGGGATAGAAAAGTCACTCGTCGAGTTAGAAGATACAACCTTGATATGATCATTTCGGTTGGGTACCGAGTAAAATCAAAACGAGGTATTATTTTTAGAAAATGGGCAAGTAACATTTTAAAGGAATATATGTATAAAGGATATGCAGTCGATCAACAACGATTAATTGACAATGAGATCCATTATAAATCCTTTACGAGTACAGTAAGAATGATTGCCGATTTAGTTGATAGAAAACAATTATCAGCCGAAGAATCGACTGGCTTGTTGAAAGTCATTTCCAAATATGCATATGCCCTAGAAACATTGGATCGATATGATCATCAAACCTTAACGATCACAAACATCACAAAAGATGATAAACAAATTAAACTTGAATATGAAGATGCAATGAAAGAGATTAAGAAATTACCGGACTATGGTAAAAGTCAGTGGTTTGGAAACGAAAAAGACAATTCTTTTCATGGAGCACTCAATGCGATCTATCAAACCGCCTTTGGAGAAGACCTTTATCCATCAGTAGAAGAAAAAGCTGCTAATCTGCTTTATTTCGTTGTGAAAGATCATGCTTTTTATGACGGGAACAAGAGAATAGCAGCGTCGGTCTTTTTATGGTTCTTAGATATTAACGACAATTTATATAAGAAAGATGGAACACGTATTATTGAAGATAATGCATTGGTAGCGATGGTTCTCATGATAGCGTTATCTCATCCCAATGAAAAAGATTCCATCGTAAAAATCATTATCAACTTAATCAATCAAAGCAATTAACCCCCCCCCGGTCAATGGTGTATCAAGTCGCTGGGGTACCGTCCGAGGGGCATTTCATTTACACGAGACCATTTTTTTGAAAATCTGGAAATACTTTTTATTTTTGATCAATACTTGGATATAACTAAAAATAACGGATCTATTTCAACTAATACCTGATAATTTCTATTTTTGTATAGTTATAACTTTGGTGGACCAGTATCGACATTTAATCCGCTTGATAAACCTTCAACGATTTGATTTGTGGGCATTTTACCTCAACATTGAATAGAAACTAGGGTTTAGTAATCAAGCAAATCGTTGAGCCTAAAACACGCTACATAGAATTACTGGTACAACCTATACAACTTAACCTCATCCATATCAATCAAACACTCATTCTATAGATTCATCTGAATGGGTGTTTTTTGCTTTATAAGAACTCAACGATTTGAAGCGTAGACTTTTTCTATATACCTTGAATTCATACTTATTCAAACAAAATAAACAAATCGTTGGGAAATTACCGGCAAAATGGGTGATACCTCGCCATTTAACTAGTGAGTAGAATAATCTTAAGTAAAAACCCGAACTTACAGATGATTTCTGCGGACTAAGATATAGGAGGTATTAAACCATGAAAGCAGAAATTAAAACCAGAATCAAACAATTAAGAAGTGAAGGGTATGGTTACAAAAAAATAGCCAAAGCGTTAGATTTGACATTAAGTGTCGTCAGGTATGCAGTAAACAAAATGAGCGACGAGGATTTACTGGAAGGTCATTGTGAAAAGTGCGGAATAAAAATCAAATCCATCAAAGGTAAAAAGAGAAAACGATTTTGTTCCGATCGGTGTAGATGGGATTGGTGGAACAGTCATCTTAGAGACATCAACAAAAAAGCTTTTACCACACATCAATGCAAATGTTGTTCCAGAGAATTCTCATCCTATGGTAATAACAGAAGAATCTATTGTAGCCACGAATGTTACATCAAAGACAAGTTGAGTAAGAAGAGTACTACTTAAAAGAAGTGATATTTGGCTGAAGGGTATTGTATCAAAAAGAGTATTCTTAATCGCCACAATCACTTGACTTATACCCCCTTTTAAGTGATAGATAGAGTACCTAAAATAGAAGGAGGAAACAAACCATGAATAAAACAATCACCAAGATAGATTCGATACCCAATCTAGCAATTAAAAAGAGAGTTGCTGCCTATACAAGAGTATCCAGTGGCAAGGATGCGATGCTTCAATCCTTATCAGCACAGGTTAATTACTATAAGAAACTGATTAATGAAAACCATATGTGGGATTTCGTTGGCGTTTATTCAGATGAAGCATTAACAGGTACTAAGGATTCAAGAGCAGAGTTTCAAAAACTACTTAAAGATTGCAGAGCAGGCAAGATCGATATGATTATCACAAAATCCATCTCCAGGTTTGCTAGAAACACTGTTACTTTACTTGAAACGGTAAGAGAACTCAAAGCGATCCATGTTGATGTGTTCTTTGAAGAACAGAACATTCACTCCATGAGTGGCGATGGTGAAATGATTCTATCGTTTCTTGCTACATTCGCACAAGAAGAATCGAGAAGTGCTTCAGAAAATATGAAATGGCGAATCCAAAAGGATTTCAATGAAGGGATCATTTGGGGTGGTAAATCTTGTCTTGGTTATAAACTTGAAAACAGAAAGTTAGAAATGATACCTGAAGAAGCTGAAATCGTGCGATTGATCTTTAAACTATACATTGAAGGACATGGTGCTGATACGATAGGGAAGATACTCGATAGCAAAGGCGTAAAACCAAAATACGCGTCCAAGTGGAGTCGTTCAACCATCATGCAAATCATTTCAAACTACAATTACACAGGGGATTTGATCCTTCAAAAGACATTTAGAGATAACCACTTAACCAAAAGAAAAGTTATGAATAAAGGTGAGCTCGATCAATATATCGTTGAGAACAACCATGAAGCCATCATCAGTCATGAAGTGTTTGAAGAATTACAGAGGATTAGAAAAGAGAAAAGAAAGCGATCAGTATCACCATCTATTCAGAAGCATTATTCATTCAAAGGGATGGTGAGATGTGGGGTTTGTGGAAGAGCTTATGTTCGAAAAACAACACCATCAAAACACATTTGGAAATGTTCGTTTTCGGTCACAAAAGGAATAGAAGCATGTGTATCAAAACAAGTCCCAGACTGTCAAATCATCCAAGCATCCAATCACATTCTAAACAGAACAGAGTTTGATGAAAACTACTTTAAATCAAAAGTTGAATCCATTGAAGTGATGTCAGAGCGAAGACTTACCTTTCATTTGAAGGATGGAACAAGTAAAGACAATAGATGGAATACATCCAGAAGTGAATCATGGACAGAGGACATGAGAGAACAGGCTCGAATCAGAAGAATCAATCAAATGAAAGGACGCGTCCTACATGGCTAAGATTACCGTCATTCCATCCACAAAAAACCAACACACTCAAGTGCCATTAGGTTCCATTAGTTTAAGAAAAGTCGCTGCTTATGCGAGAGTATCCACCAATACCGATGAGCAATACACAAGCTATGAAGCTCAAGTGAACTACTATCGGAAGTTTATCCAAGAAAAAGGTGACTGGGAGTATACGAACGTGTACGCTGACGAGGGCATCAGTGGCACGAACACGAAAAGACGGACAGAATTTAACCGAATGATTTCTGATGCCTTAGAAGGCAAGATTGACCTCATCATCACCAAGTCCATCTCACGTTTCGCACGTAACACACTGGACACGATTTCATTTGTTAGAAAGCTGAAAGACAAGGGTGTTGAGGTATTTTTTGAAAAAGAGAATTTATGGACATTAGATCCTAAAAGCGAACTTATCTTAACCATCATGGCTTCTATCGCACAAGAGGAATCAAGATCGATTAGCCAGAATGTGACATGGGGGAAGAGAGTAAGCTTTCAAGAAGGCAAGGTATCGTTTGCTTACAAATCGTTTCTTGGATATAAAAAGGACAATGATAAGCTTGTCATTGATGAAGATGAAGCTGTGATTGTTAAAATGATTTATCGTATGTTTCTAGTTGAAGGAAAGACACCATCAGGCATTGCAAGTCATCTAACTTCACTCAATATTAAAACACCAATGGGAAAATCAACTAAATGGACGAAGAATACAGTGAACTCAATCTTAACAAATGAAAAGTACAAAGGTGACGCTCTTTTACAAAAGAAATATACGAGCAATTATCTGAACCATACGTTAGTAAAAAATACAGGACAGATTCCTCAATATTATGTTGAAAATAATCACCCAGCCATCATTGACCGAGACATGTGGGAACAAGTCCAGATTGAACTAGCAAGAAGAGATGAACTGGAAGCTAAGTATTCATCAAGCGATATATTCGCATCCAAGCTCATTTGTGAAGACTGTGGTGGTTTCTATGGCAAAAAGAAATGGCATTCCAACAGCAAGTACTCCAGGTTCGTTTATCAATGCAATCGTAAGTTTGACAAAGGGAAGGAGACATGCCGTACCCCTAATCTCATGGAAGAAGATATCAAACTCAAATTTATCGAGGCTTACAATTTAACAATGAAGGATAAAAAGAGAATCATCCAAGACTCGATAGAGATGATAGAGCTGTTGACTGATACCGATCAACTGGACAAAGACATTGACAATTTAAACGATGAGTTGCTTGTGATTTCAGAACTCTTAAGCAAATTGATTAAGGAAAACTCCAAATCCAGCATGACTCAAGATGATTACAACAAGAAGTATGAAGAATTGACGAATCGCTATGAAAGAGCCAAAGAAAAACATGAAGATCTCACCAAAGTCAGAAGTAATAAGAAGGCACAAGCACTCAGTATGAAATCCTTTCTATCAAACTTGAAGCGTATCGATGATAAACTTTCAGAGTGGAATGAAAATGTATGGATGTTATTAGTTGATAGTGCTGTGGTGCATAGAGATACAAGTATAATTTTTAGGCTTTATGACAAAAAGGAAATTAGAAGTAATTAAGAAAAAAATTTTTTTGGATGACAGTGAAATTTTGAAACAACGCCTTTAACATTCAATTGCAGATTTCATATGATTGAATGATTAAAAAAACACTTCCATAAAAGACTATGGAAATGCTTACTAATTTGATCTCTTTGTCTACCAATGACTATCTAGCATTTTTAAAGAAATTCGAGATATTTAAAGGCAATACATAGGGTTCATCTTGTCTTGAATCTGAAGGTAGATATATTTCTCTAAGAATTGCTCTCATAATCATTGTTTCGGGTGGCTCACTATATCTGACTCCCTCAAAAATCCAATCCCTACAATCAATTTCCTCTCCGCATAAATCTCCACAATCCTGACAATTAGATTCGATCACATTCGAGATAATGTCTTTGCCATTTAACCTAATTGTTGGGGAACTTAAAAATTTATACTCAATAGCTTTATCAATCGAATCGATATGAATTTTATTGAGTTTAACTTCATATTGTGCGGATTCTAACATTTTGGATACACTTACTATTGATTTTTCGAGTGTAGATTCTGTGTGTTGGCACCTTTTACAACCGGACAAATCAAGATACAAAAAATCAATATTTAAGTGGTTAATACTAGATTCGCATTGACAGTCATCAGAACAATTACAACCCGTTGATTCCTTTTGAATATCTTCTGTTGATTCATTCACTTTTTGATTACATCCACATCCTTGTTCACAACAAGGCGATTCATTGAATGACAAGATCAGTTCTTTTTTCATTTTATACCTTCTTTTTTAGTGACTTCTAAATATGTCGTAAATGTTCTGTATCCACCGGATATACTATATACATCTTTAAATCCTGCATTTAATAAAATATTCTGAGTAGCATTACCAGTAACACCTTTATTACAGTAGGTGATTGTTGTAACATTTTTGTCTAAATGATGAAGTTCTTCTCTAAGTTTTTCATGAGGGATGTTGATGGCGGATGGCACATGTCCTTCTGCATACTGCTTAGGTATTCTTGTATCTATAATTGTATATGATCGATTACTTTCAATGATTTCCAAAACTTGTTCTGCAGATAGTATTTTTCTACCTCTGAATAGAGCGTTATGGATAATCATACCAGAATACATGACAGGATCTTTTGTTGTTGCAAACGGTGGTGCATATGCCAAATCTAAATCCATGAGATTTTCTGCAGTTGCTCCAAAAGTGATCGCCGTTGCAAAGATATCAATTCTTTTATCCACACCATCTTTACCAATGATTTGAGCACCTAGAATTTTGCCAGAAGACTTTTCAGCGACTGTTTTAATTATGATTTCTTTCCCACCTAAGTATTCAGGTTTATGTGGTTTAATGTTAAAACTTGTGATAATATCAAACCCCTCATTTAATGCCTCTTTTTCTGTTAATCCAGTTTGAGCAACAGCCAAATCAAAGATTTTATAGATGGATGTACCGATAATGCCTTTAAATGTAGCAAATCCACCAGATGCATTATCTCCTGCAATGCGACCTGTTTTATTCGCTGTTGAACCTAAAGGCCTATAAACGGGCTTTTTGGTGACTTGATGGTAAACTTGGATACAATCACCACAAGCATAAATATCCTTAATGTTGGTTTCCATACGTTCGTTTACACTGATGGCACCGGTTATGCCCAAATGGATACCAGTCTGTTTAGCCAGAGCAATATTAGGTTTAACACCAGTAGAAATGATTACCATATCTGTTGGAATTTCAGTTGCGTCATCCAAAATCACAAAAGAATTTTCAATCGAAGTAATACCTTTATTGATGTGAACCTTTACACCGTGTTTACTTAACTCTTTTTGGACATAAATAGCCATATCAGCATCTAAACTTGGAGAAACTTGTGGAAGTTTTTCAATCATGGTAACATCAAGTCCAAGATGATGTAAGTTTTCAGCTAGTTCAAGACCGATAAATCCTGTACCGATGATAACAACGCTTTTCGGATGATTTTGATTAACAAAGTTCTTAATCTTATACATGTTTCTAATATTTCTTAGCGAAAAAACGTGATTTAAGTCATGTCCTTTTATCGGTGGGATAAAAGAAGATGCTCCAGTTGCAAATATCAACAGGTTATAGGTATCAACAAATATTAGACCAGTTTCTAAATTCTTGACAGTTAACGCTTTTTTAACTGTATCGATTGCTAATACTTCATGCGCAGTTTTAATGTCTATGTTATATTTCTTGTTGAAATATTCAGGATCTCTGGGTGTTAAAAGTCCACCATCTTTGACATCATCGCCTATAAAATAAGGCATACCACAACCTGAGTATGATATATCAACATCTTTTTCATAAACAACGATTTCCAAATCTTCACTATTTCTTCTGGCTTTAGCTGCAGCAGAAGTTCCGCCTGCTACAGCACCTATGACGACTAGTTTCAATAGAATCACCTCGTATCTTATTTATATCATATATTCATCTGATAGATCTTTTTTTGTTCTTCAGGGGTAATAACTTTATTCAATACCAATGCAATAACAAAGATGCCAACAATGCTTAATCCTAATCTAATGAGTGCGAATTTTACACCAAGTGATGTCATTTCAAATAAGAACATGGGAATCTTTGTCGTAGACCATGCACCAATAAAGAGCATGATATTTGAGAATTTAACACCCTTTTTCATGAATACACTCGCAATTGGAAATGCTGCATAAAGTGGACCTGCAGCAGCAGAACCTAAAACAATCGATAATAGTACTCCTTTAACACCTGATTTTTCGCCCATATATTTCATGATGGTTTCTCTTGGAATAAAGACATCAAGAAATCCTAATAAAATAAAGATAGGTGGAATAATCAATGCCATTTCTTTTAAACTGTAAAGAATGGTTTGAGTGGCTTTGCTTCCGTTTTCGGGCAAGGCAATATAAATGATGACTCCGATGAATATGACGATGAAAAGGGGTATATAACGTTTAAAAGTTTTCATAGTTCACCGAACACCTTTCCCATGACAAATGCTACAACGAATGCAAATAGAAATGCTAAAACATTCCTAATGATGGTTGCTTTTATGCCAAAAAACTTTTTCTCAACGGGAAATGTCACGACACCAACCATCATGAGCGAGGATATGAAGGCTGAAATTTGCATATAACCGGCACCATTTTGGAGCAGAATTGCTGACATTGGAAATGCGATAAATCCTGGAATGAGTGTAATTGCACCAATCGAAGATGCAATTAAAACACCAAGCCATCCGGAAGAAGTACCAATATATTGACTAATCGTATCGGTATCTAAAAAAGATAAGACAAGCCCCACAACGATAATAATAGTTAGAAATTGGGGCAAAATGTTTTCAAATGCTTTCCATGCTTTTTTAAATGCTTTTTTAGTTTTTTCTTTGTCTTTAATAAAACCGAAGAATACAACAAGTCCTGTGAGTCCATATAATATAAATGTTTGAATCATAAGGCGCCTTCTTTTCTTTTGTTATGAATAAAGAGACAATATATCATTGCCTCTTTGATGTGTTAATGTTGGTTAGCTTGAATATTTGAGATCGTTTTACCAAGTGCTTCAATAACTTCAAATAAACCTGTTTCATCACTGAAATCTTTATTCTTTTGAATGTTAAAATCTGAGGTGAGTGTCATTTCATCAAAATCAGTGACACCAATCGATTGTAAAGCTTTGGATGCACATTTGATAGGACATCCATTTAAAGCAATATGAGCATCATTGCTCAGTGCCTGTTTAATGATGCCTTCGATACCTAATGGCAAACCCAAAGGACAAACCATACCAACATCATCTTTGCCAACAAAATGCATGGCTGCTTTGGTGGTCATCACTCCTGTGTTACTCGTGCCTTGACAAGGTAATATACCGATTTTCATAGCGTATGCCTCCTTATTTGACTTCATTGATGAAGTTTTTAATTTGATCAACAGAAGGTACTCTGCCAACTGTTTTGATCACACCATTAACAACAAGTGCGGGTGTGCTTAGAATGTTATACTTCATGATTTCTTCAATTTTTTCTACTTTTTCGACATGAATATCGTCACGATTTAACTCTGCTAAGGCACGTTTGACTTGAGATTCTGTCACTTTGCATTTTGGACATCCTGGTCCAAGAATTTTAATTTCAATCATTGATATCACTCACTTTCAAAAGGATGCTAATGGAAACCAATTTTTTGTTTTATTAGCTATTTTAACTAAGATTAACATCACAGGCACTTCAGTTAAAACACCTACAATGGTAGCAAGTGCAACACCCGGGTTTAATGGGAATAATGCAATGGCAACAGCTACTGCAAGTTCAAAGAAATTGCTCGCGCCAATCATACCTGCTGGTGCAGCTACATCATATGGCAACTTCATCGCTTTAGATGCTCCATATGCAATAAAGAATATCAAGAATGTTTGAATGATAAGTGGTACTGCAATTAACACGATATGTAATGGATTGCTTAAGATAAGATCACTTTGAAGTGAAAAAATTAAGATGAGTGTTATTAATAATCCACTGATTGTTACTTTACTAAATTTGGGAATAAATCTTGAATTATAGAATTCGAGCCCTTTATTTTTTACCAAATAATAACGTGTAAGTGAAGCAGCGACAAGTGGAATTACGACAAATAAGAAAACGGAGAGAAATAATGTAGCCCAAGGGACAACGACTCCTGTGACACCAAGAAGAAGTCCAACGATAGGTGCAAATAAGATTAGAATAATCAAATCATTGGTAGCAACCTGTACTAAAGTATATGCGGGATTACCTTTTGTTAAACTGCTCCAAACAAAGACCATCGCAGTACATGGCGCTACCCCAAGTAAAACCGCTCCAGCCAAATAATCATTTGCTAAATCGAGTGGAATCAAAGTCTTAAATAGCACCATGAAAAAGAAGTACGCTATACCAAACATGGTAAATGGTTTAATCAGCCAATTGACTACCCAGGTAACAAATAATCCTTTTGGATTTTTACCGACATTTTTTATAGATGTAAAATCAATTTTAAGCATCATCGGATAAATCATTAACCAAATCAAGATACCAATAGGAATATTGACAGATGCTACTTCAAATTGATTTAAAAATTCAGGTACGCCTGGTAAAAAGAACCCTAAAGCAACACCGATTGCCATACAAACTAGTACAAATACTGTTAAGTATTTCTCAAAAAAACCTATTTTCATGAATGACTTCCCCCTTCTTTAGCTACCTCAATCATTTTTTTGACTTCATCGCTGTTTGGGACTCTGCCGTATGAAACAATCTTACCATCAATCATTAAGCCAGGTGTTCTCATCAACCCCGTTTTGACAATTTCCATGTAATCAGTTACATAATGAATGTTTGCATCAAACTGTAACTCTTTACATGCGATTTGAACATTTTCTAATAATTTCTTGCAGTTTGAACAACCCGATCCTAAAACTTTAATTTCCATGATTTTCTTTCTCCTTTGTATGTTTTGAGCAAAACATGCTCTTTTCATCTTCTCTATTAAACTCTGGTTGTAAGGTAACATGTGAGATATCGTGATGTTCTTTTAAATAACACTCGATTTCACATAAAATGCGGTCAACATCTGATAAAGGCAAGTCAGCTAAATCAACATGTGCTTCAAAGTATATATTGTGTTCATCAGTCATCCATGCGTGCACATGATGAATGCCTTTGACATGTTGAATTTTTTTAATATCTTCTAAAATATCATTGTAATCAAGTTCTGGTGATGATTGCATCAATATATTTACGGTATCTTTTACGACATGCCAAGCTTCTCTCATAATATAGAGAGCAATCAAAATCGTGATGATTGGATCTATCCATCTAATTTGCCACAGCATAATCGCAATCCCACCTAAGACGACTCCAACTGAAGATATTGTATCGCTTAGTAGATGAAGATAGCTTGCTTTGATATTTAGATTTTCTTTTGAATCTTTCTTTAAAAATAACACAGATAATAGATTGGCAACTAATCCGATAACTGCGACAATAATCAACAATAAGCCATCAATGGGTTCAGGATTGAAAAATCTTTGTATGCCTTCATAGATTAAGACACCTGATAAAATAAGTAAAACTCCTGAGTTAATGAATGCTGCTAAGATTTCCGCTCTTTTATAACCAAATGTTTTTCTCTCATTATTTGGACGTCTTGATATCTTATTTGCTACATAGGATAAAGCTATAGCTAGTGTATCACTTAAGTTGTGCATCGCATCTGATAATAAAGCTAAGCTACCAGATAATAATCCACCTATGACTTCAGTTGTTGTTATGGTTGCATTGAGCAATGTTACCCAAAATATTTTCTTACCTGATAATGCTGATGCATCGTGATGATGGTGATGCTGTGTTTCTGAATGTTTTTCCATTGCGATACGCTTTCTTTAAATGAGGAGATATGCAAATGCATTGAATAAATAACCCATGATAATAATACCTGTCGTTACAATACCAACAAACATGAGTAATAATTTCGTCTTAACGACTTTTTTAAGCATAATGATTGAAGGTAGAGATAATGCAGTGACCGCCATCATAAATGCTAAGACTGTTCCATTACCGACACCCTTTAATACAAGTGCTTCAGCAATTGGAAGAGTTCCGAAGATATCAGCATACATTGGAATACCAACGAGTGTTGCGAGTATCACAGAGAATGGATTATTTGAACCTAACACAGCTTCAATAAATGATTGTGGGATAAAGCCATGAATGATAGCACCAATACCAACACCAATCAATATATATAACCAGACCTTGTTGATAATTTCTTTCACTTGATCAATTGAATATTTCACACGCTCTTTTTTGGTCATCTGATAATCTTCAATCGCATCAAAATCAATGTTTTCGCCTTCAGCTTTTCTTGTCACAAACTCTTCGACAAAACGTTCCATTTTGAAAACAGAAATGGTGGTTCCACCGATGACTGCAATCAATAATCCAACGACCACATAGGCTAAAGCAATTTGCCAATTAAAGATACTAGCAAGCAAGATGACAGAAGCTAAATCAACCAGTGGTGATGATATTAAAAAAGAAAATGTTACACCAATCGGTAATCCAGCTTTTGTAAATCCAATAAAAATAGGAATTGAACTACAGGAGCAAAACGGTGTAACAGTACCAAGAAGTGCGCCAATAATATTAGCCCAGACACCTTTGAACTTGCTTAAAATCTTTCTGGTTTTCTCAGGGGTGAAAAAAGATTGTAAATAAGAAGCCAGAAAGATTAAAACAGATAATAGAATAAAAATCTTTACGACATCATAAAAGAAGAAAGTTATACCCTTATAAAGAAGTGAATCAACATCAATGCCAATCACATCTTTGAAAAACCAGTTGACGATATTTTCTAACCAAGTCATTCTTAAGAGTTGGTCATTTAACCAACTGAATACATTTTTAATCATTTTTACATTGTCCTTTCATTTCTTTAAGTTCATTTAAGTAATCAATTAGAGCATCTATTCTATTTAAATCAACATGATGTTTCTTCCATACGCCTTCTTTATAAGATGTAACTAATCCAGAATCTGTTAAAGTTCTTAAATGATAGGACATTGTAGGTTGAGTGATGGGGAGTTTATCTATCAGTGTACAGCCACATGTTTCCCCTCTGATGAGTAGTTCTAAAATTGTTAACCGATTTTCATCGGATAACGCCTTACATAGTAATGCAATGTCTTTATTCATAGTGCCTCCAACATATAGATAATCGTCTATATAGATAACTGTCTATATTATACGCTCTGTGAAATCCCATGTCAATAGAGGTTGAGATTAAATTCACATTCTACCAAATTTAGATCTGTAGGTTATTGTTCTACATTTGAGGTTTTTCTTTTACATAGTAAAGCTTTATCAGTAGGGGTGCTAAAATTTTCAATAGGGTGCTAAATTGTATTAGCATCGGTTACATTAGACATATAAGAAGCACAGGTTTGATACAATATGCACTTGTCAAGAGAAAGTAGACATGTATCAACCCTTAGTTACACCCTAGTTGAGATTTAAACTCAACTGGGGTTTTGTATTTTAACGCATAAGAGAAGCGTTCGTTATTATAATAATGCACATATTCTTCAATAGATTGATGAACATCATTTGATTTGCCTAAATTAAAATCCAAGAACAATTCTTCTTTAATCCACCCATTTAATGATTCATCAACTGGATTATCAGTTGGTGTTTCCGCGCGACTCATCGAGCGTTTAATGTTATAATCTTTAATGAGCTCGTTGTAGCTTATTTAAGAGTAAACGGATCCCTGATCGGTGTGCAAAACTGTAGGTTCTGTTAACTCTTCTCTTTTATCTTCTTCTATATTATATCATCCTCTTGCAGGGGGGGAAGCGTGTCTCACTTTTTCATAGCAGAGCAAAAAAATCAAATTTTACTATAAATCATTTATTGAACACTAGATTACATTTTACCATTTTAATAAATTATAATTATGCTTGAATTTATTGTAAATGATAGTATAGAATTGGTTCTTATTCAATTAAGTTGAATAAGAACCACAAACTTATTGACATTTATATTCCATTGATTGGTATGTAAAAGAGTTATTGTATAAATGTAGGACCATTTTAAAAGTCACTTCGTATGAAACAGAGTAAGACTCCATACGAAAGTACCAAAAAAACAAGTAAAACTCTAAATTGACAATAAGTTTTAATATAATGAAGTTTATTTCATCTAGAAATAAGCTTTTTATATTTAAACTTAAAAAGCTGTTAATGTATGATTTTATATATGTTATAATTTACAATAGAGGTATGTAACTATGCTTGAGATTTGGAATAAAGATAAAATATCAAAATTGACTTTAAATGAAAAAAACATGTGGTTTGATTGTTTGAACTACAAATTAGAAGAAGATAGAAAGATATCATTACTAGATCCTTTCATTAAAGATAAACAAAAAGCGATTAAAGCGGATTATTTTAAGTATATTGAAAGTTGCGCAACCGCGGATAATTTTTATAAATACTAAATTGAAAAACGGGATAACAAAATAATCTGCGTATGTCGAATCAACATTTATGAAAATAAATATCTTCTTGAAGGATTGCAAACACATAAAGATTATTATCGAAATGGTTTTGCGTCTAATTTAATTGATAACATGATTAATGATTTAAATAAGGATGGGATTAAGATGATTTATTCAGAAGCAAGAACATGGAATATTGCTTCAAATCAGTTGCAACAGAAATTAGGGTTCATTCAATATGGACAGGATAAGTTTAATTACCTCTATAAACTAGATATTATGACCTATAATAAAAAACGTATTCACTTTTATGATAAGAGTAGAAAAGGGTATGCAAATGAATAATCGACAATGGTTTACAGTCACAAAAATCAACAGTACACTGTTTGTAATTAGTGAATTACATCATTGGGAAAAACCGAACATGTATTTAATAATAGGTGAAAAACGTGCAATGCTGATAGATACAGGTTTAGGTGTATGTAACTTATATGATAAGATAAAAGAAATAACTAACTTGCCCATTATAGTTGTAATTACACATGCTCACTGGGACCATATTGGTTCAATATCATCTTTTACTGACATAGCGATACACAGTTTAGATCAACCATCATTAGAAGTTTTTCCACTTCCAAAATCTGTTGTGATTAATAATCTTATCCATGGAAACAATATTTTCCCTGATAGTTTTAAGTTAGAAAATTATCAAATATGTTCAAAGAAACCAACAGTTATTCTAAATGATTCCGATTTAATTGATTTAGGAAATAGAACTTTGCAAGTTATTCATACGCCTGGACATTCACCAGGTCATATATGTCTTTATGAAGAAAAAACTGGATACTTGTTTACGGGTGATTTGGTCTATGAAGGCAAACTAGATATGTTCTATCCTACAACGAATCCTATTGATTTTTATAATTCAATTAAAAAAATCGAGTCTTTACGAGTAAGTTACTTGTTTCCAGGACATTTTCGTTTTCCTTTGGAATTTACTTTGATTAAAGAAATATCGAGTGCTTTTGCTGAAATATCTCGAATAGATCCTGGTTTAAAAAAAGCAGGAGTATTTAATTTTAGTAAATTTAGTATTCACATTTAGTCAATCTGATATAACTGAAATTTCTTGTAGCATCAGTGTTTAAAGTTTGAAAAAATGATGTAAACTAGGCATCTAAAGGAGAAATATATTTTGAGGAGTGATATTATGGATTCTATACAAATAGAATATAGAGAACAGGTTACCCATATGGTAAACTTTATAAATACTATATTTAAGGAAAAAGTTATTAGTATTTACTTATCCGGAAGCGTATGGAGTAATGAAGCAATATTATATCATTCAGATGTTGATTTATTTCTTGTATTAACTGACTATGTTGACAAAGAGGAAATTAAGAAAACATTTTTAAAGAAACTTATTGAAGAGTATCCATTCTCCCCTGAACCACATATTAGTATATATTCACTTCAGCAGTTAAAAACTGATCATTTTACTAGGTTTATTATGGAGTATAACTGTGGACTAATGTACGGAAATAATATTGCAAAGGATTTAAATAAAGTTATTGATAA
Organism: Candidatus Izemoplasmatales bacterium; assembly: GCA_028691315.1. GTDB lineage: Bacteria > Bacillota_I > Bacilli_A > Izemoplasmatales > Hujiaoplasmataceae > JAHIVB01. Next base: position 20,207 of record JAQUZN010000006.1, read on the forward strand.
AACCATAAATCCATCAGAAAAAGCATATTTTCAAAGATTACAGTTTGCAAAAGACGCGTATGAAGCTTTAAAAAATGGGAAAAGGAATCTCCCAAATCTTGGATTATTACCTAGTGACACGTATTTTGCTGCTAGAAAGTTGATTAAATATTTTATTGTAATTGAAGGAGCATATTACTTAATGAAAGTAGGTAACTTCAAATCCTTTAATACAGATGAAGTCTTCAATTCTCTAGAGAATCTCCAAATTATCAATCAAAATGAAAAGAACCTATATAAATTTGTTTTAACGAATCCTCAAGAATCAAAAGTGACAGAGATGGATGCTTTAAAGATTATTAAAGATAAAATTGGTATTTTCCTTAGCGAAAAATAATTTTTGTACATATGGAGAACTTCATTTTTGGAACTTAAATTATAGAATAAAAAAATGCTAGTTATAGAGAATCATCGCTATAACTAGCATTTATGAATATCATATTAACCTATTTTAAAAAACTTACTTCAAGATAAGATATTATTAAAGAAAAATGGAATTTTATGTTCTATAAAACAGTATAAACAACTTAGATTTCAAGAATAAAAAGTGTATTAACAGGTGCAATTTATTGTTTTATTATCTTAGCTTTTTACTGGCAATGAGATTTATGATTATTATCGGAATAATCCAAACAAATGCCCAAAAGAATTCCCAACCCCCAAGAAACATAGTAAATGAAGAACCATAGATCCAAAGCTTGCTTTGTTTTGAGTAACCTTTCCATTGAAAGATGATAGCTAGTGTCATAATAACTAAATAAATAATAAAAAATAAAATATATAATGTTTTAGAATAATCATCCGAATACAAATCATTGAAAAATCTGGTTTTCAAAAAGAATGGTATTGTTCCAACGGAAAGAACAGTAACTAAAATTGAATTGACTAGTAATAATTTGTTTCGTTTCATGTTTATCCCCCAATTTTTGTTTATGTGTTGTCAAGTGAAATCTTCCCAAATCTGAATAGAGGTTTTGACCTTATTCTTGAGTTGACAATGAAGTTAGTCGCGAGTACTATAGCAAACTAATGATTGATTAGATACATTATAATCTAAAGTAATGGTTTTTGTAAATACTTTAATCAAAATGAAATTTCTAAATATAATTTCGTTTACTAAATTTCCAGGGTTCTATATCTAGTAAGAGTCTGCTTGATAAGTAGTTATCCCAGATTTCTTGTCTTTAAATGTATCATTCACTTATTTCTACAGATTCATTAATTTTTAAGCGTATATTGAGAAGTAGTTTGTTTCCGGATTGGATGATGCTATAATATTATAAACATTTTTAAAATTATAGACACATAAATTGTACTAACTATTATTGTTTAATAAATTCAAAATTAACTTCATAATATACTTAAGTCGTATTTTTCTTAATCTTTTTGGCAATTAAGGAGGAATATCTATGTACTATCATGGCAGTAAAGTACAAGGAATTAAAACACTTTATCCAAACCTATCCTTGCACAACGAAAAATATGTATATTTAACAACGAATAAAGCAGTGGCTTTGATTTATACAGTCAATGCCATAGAATCATTTTATGAAGCAAATAATTTGAAGAAGCCTAGTAATTTTCAACCTTGGTACAGTTATGGGTTTGACAAGGAATTAGTTCCAGTTATTGAAGAGTACTATCCAGATGCAACAATTGAAACATATTCAGGAAAATCTGGTTATATCTATGTTTGTAAACAACCTAAAAATTATGAAAATCCTACAAATATACATTGTGCTATCGTCACCAAAGAGGAAGTTTATACCCTTGAAGAATATTACATAAAAGATGTGTACAAGGAAATCCTTGAAATGGAAAAACTCGGTCTGATTAAAATTAAACGATATGAATTTAATTGTGAAAGCTATTTAAACAATATATATTCTATGATAAAAGATGATATAGAAAAAAATAGTTTAAATACTGATTTAGAGAGCAATTATTCAATATTTTTGAGGGCGAAATTTCCAAGTTTATTTTAACCTAGTTATTGCATTTTAATATACTTACTTACTGTTGTAATACCTAGATATAATTTAAGGAGTAATCAACCATGGAAAAACTTTCTTTAAGTTTAATGACTAAAAAGTTATGTCATAAATATTTTCAAGAGTTTACAAACGACTCAGATATTTGTTTAAATGATAGTGAGTTTAGAGAGTTTGTTTATAAAAAAGAAGTAGTCGACAAATACTATGAACATCAACAACAAGATAATAGAAAAGCGTTTTTTATCATGAAAAATAATGACCCTATTGGAGAAGTGATTCTAAAGAAAATTGACTACATAAAGAAAGAGTGTACATTAAGTATTCATTTGCAAAATGATACTGTAAAAGGACAAGGAATTGGAACTTGGGCAGAAAAACAAATCATTGATTATGCATTTAATGAATTAAATCTTGGAACAGTATATGCGGATACTGTCAAAAAGAATGTAAGAAGTCAAAACGTTCTTAAAAAAGTGGGGTTCGAAATAATTAATGAAGACGAGTTGTTTAAATACTACTTCATTAAAAAGAAAAGTTAGCGTAATCTAGTGATGGTTAAGTAAGCAAGGGAAAAAACATATATTAATAGATTTATAATAAATTGGAGGATTGAATTATGAACAGAAAACTATTTTTTTCTTCGTTAATGCTATTTTTTTTGTTATGTATGGTTGGAGGATGTAATGCAACTTCTCAATCGCTTCATTTTGAGGTAAATGGTGGATCTAATGTTTCAGATATAATTTTAGAAATTGGAACAAAAATTGAGTTTCCTGATAATCCAACGAAAGCTGGCTTTATATTTGCTGGGTGGTACTTGGATATAGAACTAACAACAGAGAATACATACAGTGTAATGCCAAAAGACGAAACAACATTGTATGCGAAATGGATTGAAGTAGTCATCGAAGATGACTCAAGTGATTATACTTACATACTCTTAGAAAATAACACTTATGAAATCACAGGATATAAAGGTTTAAACACGACTTTGCATATACCTTCAATTTATTTAGAAAAAGCGATTTCAAGCATTGGAGAATTTGCATTCTATAACATCAATAGTATAGAAAACGTCACAATTCCTTCAAATATAGAGAGTATAGGTTATTCAGCATTCTATAATTGTAGCAATTTAGAAAACGTCACGATTTCTGATGGAGTAATTGAGATAGGACAAAATGCATTTGCAAACTGTTTTAAGTTAACTAGTATTTTCATACCTTCAAGTGTTTCCCATATAGAAATGGATTCTTTTTGGAATAACAAAGAGTTAACAAGCATTACTGTAGATAGTGAAAATATTAGTTACTCGTCTGAAAATGGAGTCCTATTTAATAAACAAAAAAGCCTTTTAATTGTATATCCAATTGGAAAGACAGAGAGTACTTATGAAGTTTCATCAACTGTGACTCACTTAGCATCGAGTTCGTTTGCAAATTGCACAAATTTAATCGATATCATCATACCTTCGAGTGTGATTGGTATTGAACCATCAACATTCTATAATTGTAACAATTTAAAGACAATTACAGTAGAAGATACAAATCAACAGTATGCATCTAAAGATGGGGTATTATTTAATAAACTTAAAACGACATTGATAGCGTATCCGAAAGCGAAAATAGATACTAACTATGTTATACCAGTAAGCGTTACTACATTAGGCCCTAATGCTTTCGAAAATTGCAATAACCTAATAAGTGTTTCGATTCCTTTAAGTGTGACTAGCATTGATTCATTGGCATTTTGGAATAACAACAGTTTAAGAAGCATAAATGTAGAAGATGCAAACCAAAACTATTCATCTTTAGTAGGTGTGCTATTTAATAAACAAAGAACGACAATCATCATATATCCCAAAGGAAAAATAGAAACTAGTTATATAATTCCTTCTAGCGTGACTAGTATTGGCGCTAATGCGTTTGCAAATTGCGTAAATTTAACGAGTGTTGTTATTTCTTCCAATGTTACTAGCATTGGCGAAGTCGCATTCTATAATTGTACTAGTCTTTCAAGCATAATAATTCCCATAAGTGTCATAAGTACTGGTTCTTATTTATTTGAGTACTGTGATAATTTACTAATTTTTGTAGAAGCGACTAGCAAACCTATTGGCTGGGATTCAGCATGGAATTCACATGATTTAGAAGTAGTGTGGGGATATGGATCGTAGAAAAAAGCAAAAATATTGAACTATACTGACATAGAAACTATTAAAAAAAATGTTGAAATTATTAAGCATATAGTATAAATACATGAATTATAAATTGAAGGGATACTATAATGAATATTAACAAACCATGGGATTGGAATAAAGATCAAAACGATCGTTGGTTAACGCCAAGTGAAGACTCATATTTTCTTTTGAAACGTTGGTCAAGTCAAGGACTCAAACGGTTTTTAGATTTAGGGTGTGGACGCGGAAGACACGCAATTCTATTTTCTAAAAAGGGATTCAAGGTTACAGCGACAGATCTTTCAGAAAATGTAATTGATGAGTTAAGTAAATATGCATATGATAATAAACTATACATAAAATGTGACGTCTCTGACATGACATCTTTACCTTATGAAGATAACTCTTTTGATTGTTTACTCGCATATCATGTAATCTATCATACAAATCGTGATGGAGTAAGAAATGCTTTAAAAGAAATATATAGGGTAGTTAGAAATGAAGGAGAAGTGTTTTTAACATTTGGTTCAAGTATAACCTTAGAAAAAACATTTGGAAAATATGAATTTCTAGAGGACCGAGTGATAATCAAAAATGAAGATGGAGCTGAAACTGGTGTTCCTCATTTTTACCCAAATGATGAAGACTTAAAGGAACTATTGAAAAATTTTGAAGTTATTGAAATACGGCTATCTCAAAATGTAGATTTATATAATAATATTCACAAGTCTTTTCACTATTTTATACTTGCTAAAGTTAAAAAAAATAATATTAATTGATTTGACATTAATTTTCTGTTTAATAGATAGCATTAGTCAGGCAAATTAATAAAGTTTTAACAATGAAATTCATCCAGTTACTACGCTTATTAATGAAGTAAAAATTCCTTTTGTTTGTTCTTGATAATAATAAAAGTGTGAACGAAAAGTTGAGCCAAAATCATGGTCAATTTTATGTTTACATAAATTAGTTATGTGTTATAATAAAAATATGATTTGCATGTATAAGTATAATTTTATATATGAATCAAAAAATTGAATATTTGAAATTGCATATAATCGCTTAAATATGGTAAGCAAGTCTCTACCCTAGGCCGTAAATTCTAGGACTATGCAAAGAACAAAATCATTAATATAATGAGATTTTTTCTTTGTGTGAAAAAGTCTCATTTTTTTAATTTTTAAAGGAGGATATATGAATAATATTGCTGTAATTATGGGTTCAAAATCTGATTGGGAGGTAATGAAAAACGCATGTATAGTTCTTGATGAATTAAATATTTTGTATACAAGCGAAGTAGTTAGCGCTCATCGGACACCAAAAAAACTATATGAGTTTGCACAAAACGCAAAATCTTTAGGCATTAAAGTAATCATAGCCGGTGCTGGAGGTGCAGCCCATTTACCTGGAATGGTTGCGTCTTTAACTACTTTACCAGTAATAGCCGTTCCAATTAAATCTTCAAAACTTTCAGGACTTGATTCTTTGCTTTCAATTGTTCAGATGCCTAGCGGTGTTCCTGTTGCTTGTATGGCTATAGATGGTGCAAAGAACGCAGGGCTATTTGCCGCAGCAATTTTGGCTTTAGAAGATGATGATATCTCAAAAAGATTAGAAGAATATCGAGAAAACCAAACAAACCAAGTATTAAATGAAAGTAAATTAACAATTAAATGAATATCGGAATAATCGGTGGTGGACAGTTGGGGATGATGATGGCTAGAGAAGCTATCAAATTAGGTCATAAAATTATTTCTCTTGATCCAAGTAAAAGTTGTTCAATAACAAAATATGCTTCTATTCATTTAGTTTATAACTATTACGATGAAGAAGGAATTAAAAAACTGATAGCAAGTAGTGATGTTATTACATATGAATTTGAGAATATTAACAAAGAAGTTATCACTTCATTAACTGATAAATTACCTCAAAAAATACAGGCTTTAGAGATATCTCAAAACCGCCTTAAAGAAAAAGAACTAGCAAAGTCTTTAGGGATTCAGACTGCAAAATTCAAAAAATATATCGATAAAACAGATCTTTTCTATCCTTCAATAATTAAAAGTATTATGGGGGGATATGATGGAAAAGGACAACTTTTAATAAAAGATAAATTAGACTTTAAACCTGAACTTCTAAATGTTGGAACCAATTATATTATTGAAGAAATCATTGATTTTGACTATGAAATATCTGTTATTTCCACAAGAGACTCATTTGGTAAAATTGTATATTATCCAGTCCCAAAGAATGTTCATAAAAACGGTATTTTGTTTACTTCAATAATAACGAAGGATGTTCCATTAAATGTAATAGATAGGGCAAAAGCATATACGATGAAAATCTTAGAAAGCCTCGACTATATTGGAACTCTAGCTGTTGAGTTTTTTGTAAGAGGAACGGACGTACTATTTAATGAATTTGCTCCAAGGCCACATAATTCTGGGCATTATACAATTGAAGGATGTAATGTTAGTCAGTTTAAAAATCATATACTAGCAATCACAAGTAACCATGTGATAGAGCCATTACTATTAGCCGATTCAATCATGATTAATGTTCTAGGTCAGAATTTAGGCTATTTTGATAAAGCAAGGCAATTAAGTAATGTTTACATACACGATTATTATAAACAGGAAGCTTTCGTTAATCGAAAGATGGGACATATTACGATTATTGGAACTTCTAAGGAAGATTGTATAAGGAAAATGGATTTAATTATTGGAGAGCAGAAATGATAGACAGAAGAGTTTTTGTTGAAAGAAAAATTGGATATGAGTTAGAAAAAGAACACATGATTAAACTAATTAAAGATTTATTTAATCTAGAATTTCCAACGCTTCGATATATAATATCATATGATATTTTTAGTATCGAAGAAGAAACTTTAGAAATCGCGAAACAAGGGATTTTATCTGAGCCAAATCGGGACAATATTTTTGAAAAAATTGATTTATCTAAAACGGTGATTGCTATCGAGCCTTTACCTGGTCAGTTTGACCAAAGAGCCGAATCAGCAGTACAGTGTATTAAAATTATTAGTCCTTCATCAGATGTAGTTATTACTAGTGGTTACTTATTTATGTTTAATGAAGAGATTCAAGAATTGGAATTAAATAAACTAAAAAAATACTTTATCAATGAAGTTGAAGTAAGAGAAAAAGACTTATCTAGTTTAAATAAAGCAATATCAAAAAAGGCAAAAGCCGTGATGGTCATTGATAGTTTTATAGATTTTGATGACACTTCATTAAAAACATTTTATGAAGAGAATAGTCTTGCAATGTCTTTTGATGATTTAAGATTTGTCCAAAATTATTTTAAAAATGATGAACATAGAAATCCATATGAAACTGAGATAAAAGTATTAGATACATATTGGAGTGATCATTGTCGACATACAACTTTTGAAACGTTGATTCAAGAAGTCGTTTTTGAAAAAGGAAGAATCTCAGAAATGATTGAGAAAACTTTCAAAGAGTATTTAGAAACAAGACATTTACTAGGAATAAATAAGCCAATTACATTAATGGATATTGCGACTATTAATAGTAAGTTAGAAAAAAACAATAAAAATCTTGCCGATTTAGAAATAAGCGATGAAGTGAATGCGTGTAGTATATATATTGATGTGGATGTTGATAAAGACACTGAAAAGTGGTTGTTGATGTTCAAAAATGAAACACACAATCATCCGACAGAAATAGAACCCTTTGGAGGCGCATCTACTTGCATAGGGGGAGCTATCAGAGATCCACTAAGCGGAAGAAGTTATGTTTATGGCGCAATGAGAATTACCGGTGCAGCAGATATTACAAAACCACTAAGTGAAACATTAGAAGGAAAATTACCTCAAAGATTAATAAGTACAGGTGCTGCAAGCGGGTACTCTTCCTATGGAAATCAAATAGGGCTACCTACTACTTTTGTGAATGAAGTATTTCATGAAGGTTTTCTAGCAAAAAGACTGGAAGTAGGCGCAGTCATAGGAGCAGTAAAAGCCTCTGATATTATAAGACAAAAGCCAAAAAGTGAGGATTTAATTATCTTATTAGGTGGAAGAACAGGCAGAGATGGAATTGGTGGAGCTACTGGCTCATCCAAAATCCAAAATAAAAAATCGTTGTCTGAAGCTTCTACTGAGGTCCAAAAAGGAAATGCTCCTGAAGAAAGAAAAATCCAAAGATTATTTAGAAATCCAGCTGTTACAAAGATAATAAAAAAATCGAATGATTTTGGTGCAGGAGGAGTTTGTGTAGCTATTGGTGAATTAGCTGATGGCATTGAAATATATTTAGATGATGTATTAGTTAAATATCAAGGAATTAATGGAACAGAACTGGCAATATCTGAATCGCAAGAAAGAATGGCAGTAGTGATAGATAGAAATGATAAGGATCAGTTTATTAATTTTTGCCATGAAGAAAATATTGAAGCAAAAGCGATTGCTAAAGTCACAAATACCAACCGTCTTACTATGAACTGGGAAGGTCAAAAAATTTGCGATATTAAGCGAGAATTCATTGATACATCGGGCGTTAGACAAACGACAAATGTGGTAGTTCTTGAACCCAGTAAAACTTTACCTTTTGCAAAAGATTATCAAGGAAACTTATTAAAAGATAAAATCTTAAACATGTTAAAAGCTCACAATATAGCATCCCTTCAAGGCTTGAGTGAAATGTTTGACTCTTCAATTGGAAGAACAACAGTTCTATCACCATATGGAGGAAAGTTTAGAAACACCAAAACATTCTCTAGTGTTCAAAAGATTCCGGTAATAGGTAAAAACACGAGTACAGTGAGTATTATGGCTTATGGATATAATCCCATGATTTCAAGTTGGAGTCCTTACCACGGGTCAACTTATGCAATCATCGATTCAGTTGCAAAAGTTGTTTGTACAGGTGGAGACTACTTCAAAATTCGATTTACTTTCCAAGAGTATTTTGAAAAACTGCTTAATGACCCCAAAAAATGGGGAAAGCCAGTTTCTGCGCTTCTAGGTGCATATAAGACACTGAAAAGCTTTAATCTTGCTGCTATAGGTGGAAAAGATTCAATGAGTGGAACTTTTCATGATATAAATGTTCCACCAACATTAATTTCATTTGCAATAACAACGGATAAGGTAGAAAACATTATTTCTCCTGAGTTTAAAAAGCCAAACAATTATCTATATTTATTCAAATATGAAATTGATAACTGCTATTTACCTAACATTGAAACACTAAAAAGTAATTACCAATTTATCCAAAATTTAATTACAAAGAAAGTCATTGTTAGTGCATCTCCTTTGATGGAAGGAGGGCTTTCTGAGGCGATAATAAAATCAACATTTGGGAATGAAATCGGAGTTCAAGTAGAAACTGATCAAAAACTATTTGATTATAACTATGGCGCTATTCTAGTTGAGAGTACAGCTTTAATTGAATATAAAGATGCAGAGTATCTAGGAAGAACTACGAATCAAAAAGTAATTTCAATCAATCGAACTACTCTTAGTATTAAAGAATGTCTAGATGCAAATGAATCAACATTTAAAGAGATTTACCCAGTTACGCACTCAAGCATAATGAATAAAATTAATCCGAACACTAAAAAATTGACACAATCATTTACTAGAGACAAAGTCAAAGAAGTTATCGTATTTAACCCTGTATTTCCAGGAACCAATTGTGAGTACGATACCGAAGCTGCATTCGTAAGAGAAGGCGCGAAAGTCATAACATCAATTTTTAAAAACCAAAACGAAGAGGATGTTCTTCAATCAATTAACGAGTTTGTTAGATTACTAGATAAATCGCATGTTTTAATGCTAAGCGGTGGCTTTAGTAGTGGGGATGAACCTGACGGAAGCGGAAAGTTCATCACTTCAGTATTAAAAAATGAAAAAGTATCTAAAGCAATAGATAGATTTTTAAAAAATAAAAACTTAATTCTAGGAATCTGCAATGGTTTTCAAGCTTTAGTGAAGTCAGGGTTATTACCATATGGCAAAATAACACCTTTAAAAGATGGTTCCCCAACATTATTTAAGAACGATATCAATAGACATATAGCTAAATTTACAGACACAAAAGTGTCAAGTTTAAATTCCCCTTGGTTAAGCTCTTTCACCCTAGATGAAAGACATACAATCCCTATGAGCCATGGCGAAGGCAAATTTATAATTAATGAACAAGAGTATCAAGAACTGGTTAGTAACAATCAAATTGCTTTTCAATATGTTGATGAATTAAATCAGCCAACATATAATCCTTTCTTTAATGTCAATGGATCTAGTTATGCTATTGAAGGATTAATCTCAAAAAACGGTTTGATCCTAGGAAAAATGGGCCATTCAGAAAGATATGAAATAGGACTATTTAAGAATATTACAGGAAATCTAAATCAAAACATATTCAAAAATGCAATTCAATATTTTAAAACAGGAGGAATAAATGGATAATTTAACTTTGATTTATGAGGGCAAAGCAAAAAAAGTATATTCGACTGAAAATCCAAATGAGGTAATAATCTATTACAAAGATGATGCTACCGCTTTTAATGGTGTAAAAAAAGCAAATATCGCTGATAAAGGTATCTTAAATAATCAAATCTCTGAAATACTCTTTATAGCATTAGAAAATGCAGGAATTCCGAGTCATTTTATCAAAAGAATTGATGAAAGAAGTCAGTTATGTAAAAAAGTTGAAATCATTAAAGTTGAAGCGATAGTTAGAAATGTAATTGCTGGATCTATGGCTAAACGTCTTCAAATTCCTGAAGGAACAATTCCCAAAAATACAATCATCGAAATTTGTTATAAAAATGATGAGTTAGGTGATCCACTAATCAATGATCACCATGCAGTTGCTTTAAATATATGCAGTTATGAAGAACTTGATACAATTTATGCAATGACAAGAAAGATTAATGAAGTATTAACAGCGTTTTTCCTAAAACAACAAATTAGACTTATTGATTTTAAGGTTGAGTTTGGAAGAACTTCCAATGGCGAAATCATCCTTGCAGATGAGATTAGTCCAGATACATGTAGATTATGGGACTTAAAAACAAATGAAAAACTTGATAAAGATAGATTCAGAAGAGATTTAGGAAATGTTAAAGAAGCTTATATCGAAATTCTAACAAGAATTAAATAGGGGTTATTCATGAATGAAATCGATTATTTATATCAAGACAAATTGAATGAAGAGTGTGGTGTATTTGGCGTGATAAATGTACATAACTCACAAGAGGTTATGTACTACGGGTTACACTCACTACAACATAGAGGGCAAGAAGGCTGTGGAATAGTTTCTACAGACGGTAAGAAATTCTTCCAAGTTAAGGGCGAAGGTTTAGTTACTGAAGTCTTTAACGAATATAATTTAAAAGAACTACAGTGTGAAGCTGCTATAGGTCATGTCAGATATTCTACAAGTGGAGGTGGAGGAATTGAAAATGTTCAACCATTTCTATTTAGACATACTACTGGTGATTTTGCTTTATGTCACAATGGAAATCTTGTCAATTCCAAAGAATTAAGAAGAGAACTAGAAATTCATGGGTCGATATTTCAGTCTACATCTGATTCAGAGATTTTTGCACATCTACTTAAGAAAGACACTCAAAAAGACCGCCAACAGGCAATTAAGGATGCCTTAAATCAAATTGAGGGGGCTTTTGCTTTTCTTGCTTTAGATAATGAAAAATTATATATAATGAGAGATAAAAACTCATTAAGACCTTTGTCACTAGCGAAACTCAATGGCGGATATGTTGTATCTAGTGAGACTTGTGCTTTTGAAGTAGTTGGGGCAACTTTTATAAGAGATATTTACCCTGGAGAAATTTTAACTATTGATAAATTTGGCAAGATGATTTCTGATCGATATGCAGAAAAGACATATGATAACCTGTGTGCGATGGAGTATATCTATTTCTCAAGACCAGATTCCGATTTGGAAGGTAAAAATGTTCATGCCTCTAGAAAAGAAGCTGGAAAGATTCTTGCAAGAGAAGCACCAGTAGAGGCAGACGTTGTTGTCTGGGTACCAGATTCTTCTACAAGTGCAAGTATTGGATTTGCTGAAGAAAGCAAAATCCCATCTGAAATGGGCTTGATTAAAAACAAGTATGTAGGAAGGACTTTTATTCAACCCTCTCAAGCTATGCGAGAAAAAGGCGTTAAAATGAAACTTTCAGCTATCCCTTCCATTGTTTCTGGAAAGCGAGTAGTCGTAATTGATGATTCACTAGTAAGAGGAACTACTTCAAAAAAAATAGTGAAACTATTAAGAGATGCAGGAGCTTTAGAGGTTCATATGCGGATTGCTTCGCCACCAATCACTCATCCATGTGTTTATGGAGTAGATACTTCAACATACGATGAATTACTAGCAGCTAAGTATTCTGTAGAAGAAATCAGAAAAATCATTGATGCTGATTCCTTAGCTTATCTTTCAGAAGCCGGAATTCTAAAAGCTTGTGGAAGAAAGAAGATGTGCTTATCATGTTTTAATGGAAAATATCCAACATATTTATATCATGCCATTAAAGACATTAATAAAGATGGAAAATTTTAGGAGAATGAAATGTCTAATAAATATAAAGAATCAGGTGTTAGTTTAGAAAAAGGCTATGAAACGATATCTCTAATTAAGAAACAAGTAAAGAAAACTTCTAACTTAGGAACAATGACGAATATTGGCTCCTTTGGTGGCTTATTTGACCTATCAAAATACCACATTAAAGAACCAATTTTAGTATCTGGAACTGATGGAGTTGGCACAAAACTGTTAATTGCTCAAGAAGCAAATATTCATAATACCATTGGAATTGATTTAGTTGCGATGTGTGTTAATGATGTTATTACTGTTTTAGCGAAGCCATTATTTTTCCTTGATTACATTGCGGTTGGAGTGCTTGAACCAAAAATAGTTGAAGAAGTAATAAAAGGAATTACAGAAGGTTGCGTTCAGGCAGGCTGTTATTTAGTAGGTGGCGAAACTGCAGAAATGCCAGATATGTATAGTAAAAAACATTATGATTTAGCAGGGTATACGACCGGTGTTGTTGAAAAAAGTAAAATGCTTAATATTTCAAATGTAAAAGTTAAAGATGTATTATTAGGACTTAGTTCATCTGGATTGCATTCGAATGGATACTCATTAGTTCGAAAAATTCTGTTTAAAGATAATCATCTTAAATTACAAGATTATGTCAACGAATTAGAATGCACTTTACAAACAGAGTTATTAAAACCGACGATTATATATGTGAATGCAATCGAAGCTTTAAAAGATAAAGTAAACATTCATGGTATTTCTCATATTACTGGTGGTGGCTTTATCGAAAACATTCCAAGAATGTTGCCAGAAGATTTAGGAGCAGAAATAAAGGAAGATTCATTTGAAATTTATCCGATTTTTAAATATTTAGAGAATCTTGGTAACATTCCACATAAAGAAATGTTTAATATATTTAATATGGGAATCGGTATGGTAATTGCTCTTAGTGAAGAAGATGCTAGAATTGCAATAAATATCTTAAGTAAAACGAATTATAAATCGCAAATTATCGGACAAGTTATCAAACAACCTGGGATTGAAATAATATGAAGAAACTAGCAGTTTTTGCTTCGGGATCGGGTAGTAATTTTCAAGCAATCCAAGAAGCAATTGATAACCAGATGCTTGACGCAAAAATAGAAATCCTTATATCTGATAAACCAAAATGTTTTGCTATTGAAAGAGCTAGGAACTTGAGTATCAATGTGTTTTCATTTTATGCAAACAAATATACTGATAAGGATTCTTATGAAGAAGAAATTCTAAATCTTTTAGAAACATTAAATATCGATTTAATTGTACTTGCTGGGTATATGAGAATATTAGGACCTACGCTATTAAAAGGATTTAAAGGTAAAATTCTAAATATTCATCCTTCACTTCTACCTGCCTTTAAAGGAAAAGATGCAATTGGACAAGCTATCGATGCGAAACAAAACATCATTGGAGTTACAATACATTATGTGACAGAAGAACTTGATTCAGGAATGATAATTGCTCAGGAAAAATTAGATATCAGTCATATGAAATCAAAAACAGAAATAGAAGAAAATATTCACAAAATTGAACATCAACTGTATCCAAATATTATCATGAAAGTACTGGAGGGTTATTATGAAAAGAGCACTTATTAGTGTTAGTGATAAAACTAATATCGTTGAATTTGCGAAAGCTTTAGTAGAACTTGGCTTTGAAATTATATCCACTGGTGGAACGAAGAATTTACTTGAACAGTCCAGTATAAAGGTAATGTCAATAGATGAATATACTGGATTTCCTGAAATACTAAATGGTAGAGTAAAAACACTACACCCTAAAGTTCATGGGGGGCTTTTAGCATTAAGAGACAACCCATCACACATTAAGGAAGTTAATGATAATAACATTGAATACATTGATTTAGTATGTGTAAACCTTTATCCATTTAAGGAAACAATATCCAGACCAAATGTTTCCTTTGACGAAGCTATTGAACAAATAGATATTGGTGGTCCATCAATGTTAAGAAGTGCAGCTAAAAATTACAAGTTTGTAACTGTAGTTTCAGATATCTCTGATTATCAAAAAGTTCTTGATGAAATCAGAGAAAACAAAGATACTACTTTGGAAACAAAAAAATATTTGAGTAAGAAAGTTTTTCAAAAAACTGCTCAATATGATGCATACATTGCATCGTACTTAACTACCGAAATTCTACCTGAAAAACTTACTTTAACTTATGATCTTAGTAGTGAGCTACGATACGGAGAAAATCCTCATCAACAAGCTGGAGTATATAAACAAAATGACAATCCATATTCCATTTTTAATTGTAAAATTCTTAATGGAAAAGAACTTTCGTATAATAACATTCAGGACGCAAATGCATCAATAAATATTCTTGCCGAATTTAAGGAACCCACGGCTGTTTGTTTAAAACATATGAATCCTTGTGGAGTAGCAAGTGATGCAAATATTATATCTGCATACAAAAATGCATACTTAAGCGATCCTGTTTCAATTTTCGGAGGAATTGTTGCACTAAACCGAGAAGTATCTATAGAACTAGCGACAGAATTTAATAAGATTTTCTTAGAAATAATAATCGCTCCAAGTTATACAAAAGAAGCTTTAAATGAGTTGAAACAGAAAAAAAACTTAAGAGTTTTAGAACTTGACACCACGAAAGAAAATACAGATAAAATGATGGCAGTATCTGTAAATGGTGGTATTCTTTATCAAGAACTGGATAAATATCTAGTAAAGAAAGAAAACTTAAATATTGTAACAAGTTTAATTCCAAACGAAACTGACATAGATGAGCTATTATTTTCTTGGAAAATCGTAAAACACGTTAAATCTAATAGCATCGTAATAACTCATGAATATAAAACAGTAGGAGTTGGTGCGGGTCAAATGAACCGTGTTGGAGCCGCAAAAATCGCGCTAGATTGGGCGAAAGAGCACAACTATACAGAAAATCTAACTTTATCAAGCGATGCATTCTTTCCTTTTGATGATGTCGTAAAACTCGCTCATGAATATGGAGTTACAAAGATTATTCAACCGGGGGGATCTATAAGAGATAAAGATTCAATAAAAGCTTGTAATGAATTAGGCATAATGATGGTATTTACTGGAAACAGACACTTTAAACATTAGGAGTATATATGAATATATTAGTACTTGGTAGCGGTGGCAGAGAACACGCTATTACCGCAAAACTGAAAGAATCAAAATATGCTGAAAATATATTTGTAATGCCAGGCAATCCTGGTACTTCAAAAATCGCTTGTAATATTGATAGAGATTCTTTTAATAATACGGAAGTACTTAATTTCTGTGTAGAAAAAAACATTGATTTAGTGATACCTGGTAGCGAAGTTTACTTAGAAAATGGTATTACAGATGTTTTATTACAAAAAAATATTCATGTATTTGGTCCAACGAAAGAAGCCACTCAAGTTGAAAGTTCAAAGAAATTCGCAAAAAACTTGATGGAAAAGTACAACATTCCAACAGCGAAATATGAAGTGTTTGATAATTATGATTTAGCCTTAAAATACATTAAAAAAGTTGGAACGCCCATTGTAATCAAATATGATGGACTAGCCGGAGGCAAAGGAGTAGTAGTTGCAATGAATTTTGATGAAGCCAAAGCTGCTTTATTTAACATGTTAGTTAAGAAGGAATTTGGCAATGCATCAGTTGTAATCGAAGAATACTTAGAAGGGCCAGAGTTTTCTTTGATGTGTTTTGTAGATAATGGATTAGTTTTACCAATGCCAATAAGTCAAGATCACAAAAGATTGCTAGACGGCGACTTTGGGCCTAACACTGGTGGAATGGGAATATATTCTCCAGTTCCAATAATTCATCCTAGTGTTGTAGAAGATTCAGTCGTTAACATTATGCAAAAAACAGTTGATTCCTTACTGAGAGAAGGCATTAACTATACTGGATTTTTATATGGTGGATTAATGGCTACTTGTGATGGGCCAAAAGTTATTGAGTTTAATGCCAGATTTGGTGATCCCGAAGCAGAAGTTTTATTGCCTAAACTTGAGTCTGATCTTGTTGAAATCATTTTAAATCTAAAAGCGAAAATAAAAACAAATATTATATGGAGTAGTGATTATGTATTAGGTGTAGTATTAGCCTCTAAAGGATATCCAAATGATTATCAAAACGGGTATTGTATTAAGGGATTGGACTTGATTAAAAATTCATACTTTCATATGGGAACAAAAATGAAGGATAATGAGCTTATTACAAATGGTGGTAGAGTTCTATTCGTTTATGGAAGAGGGCATTCGCTTTTAGAGGCAAAAGCAGAAGCATATTCAAATATTAATAAAATTGAATGCATTAATTTATTATACAGAAGAGACATTGGAAATAAATCTTTAGTGTAAAGCAATAACTTTGAGATGGATATATATTTCTTTCTTTGTTTTGAAACACATCGTAAATATGAAGTGATTATAATTTTTATATCTGCATAAATTAATTTATAGATTTATAGCGAGATATATCTGGCTTATATAATATAAAAGATGATTGCTTTAGAAACAATCATCTTTTTTTATTGGAGTTTATTTTTTTGTTATTAACAATTTTATCCAGAAGCCATGTAAACAACTTAATACACAAGTCTTGATTCTTCCAGAGTAGGATCAAACGCGTCTTTTACAGTCTTAATCGGTTTAACATCAAGCCTAAACTGTGCAGGAAGTTGTTTCGGTGAATAACCTGTTTCTTGTAAAAACATGCGATTAAAATGTCTAATTGAATAATAACCACATTTTACTGCTATCTCAGAAATGGGGATTCTTTCTTCACTATTTAAGAAACCAATTGCTTTCTCGATGCGTACAATGTTCAGGTATTGTGAAAACGTCATACCACAAATATTTTTAAATAATTTTGAAAAATATGTATCACTAAGCCCCATGAAATTTGCCGCATCTGAAAAAGTTATGTATTCAAAAGCTTCATCAATCCGATTAAGAAGGTCCTTATAATTTAATATTGTTTTGTTTTTAACGACACTTTGTACTACTTCTTCGTGCCTGAAAATATCTGAGACTAAATACATAATTAAAGAATTTGTTCTTAGTTCGTAAAACATACTCTGTTTTTTAAGTTCATCTTTAATCAATTCAAAGTATTTGTCAAGGTCATAATGATGTTGTAACAGAGGGGATTTTAAACAAAATGCACTTGTAATCTCCTCTGTGGGCTTATTATCAAATAAGAAGATATACAGTAGACTATTTTCACTTCCTTTTATATAGTGTAGTGAACCACTTTGACAAAAAATGCTTTCGCCTTGTTCGAGAGAATAGAGTTCTCCGTTTATAGATACGATGGCACTACCAATATGTGCATATATGATTTCATTGTCGATATGCCAATGACTAAGGTTGTGTAGATTAGCATATGCACCAACCCAAATTTTTTCTTTGCCACTATAGTTGCGTTTTTCGTATTGAACTAACATATACCCACCACCCAATAATAATTGCTCGTATTATAACTCAAAAAATAATAAATGTCCAATACTTGCTAATAGAATTCTTTAATAATTAAAATGTAAATGGTAATATATCATCGGGATGGATGAAATGAAAATAAAAACGAATGATTTTTCTGGTGACTGTGCATGTGGTACTAGTCATCATACATCGACTGAATTTGTCATAATTGAAAGCGGTTGTATTAAGCATTTTGACGCTTATTTAAAGGAATATGGCATAGATGGCAAAGTTGTTGGTCTATTTGATACTAACACCATTAAAACAATACCACTTCATATCGTCACTCTTAATCAAACAATAATTTTGTCAACAGACAATTTGCATGCAAACGAACTGGCAGTAACAAATGTCTTAGACCAAATTATTTTTGATGCAGAAGTTATCGTTGCATTCGGTAGTGGTACTATCCATGATATCGCTAGATATTGTGCAAAAGATAAAAACTTAGTTTTTGTGTCTTGCCCCACAGCAGCTAGTGTAGATGGTTTTTGTTCATCAGTTTGTGCAATGACATTTAACGGAATAAAAGTTACAGTTAATGCAGTTTCCCCAAAAATAGTAATTGCAGATTTAGATATAATCAAAAATGCTCCAATTCGATTGGTAAGAAGTGGCATTGGAGATGTAATCGGTAAATACATCGCTTTATGCGATTGGAAAATAAGCAATATATTAACAAAAGAATATTACTGTGAAAGAATTGCTAATCTTATGTTTGAGGCAGTAGAGACTGTAATCGAATTAGCAAATCCAAAAGTTGTTTGGAATGATGATTTTTATGAAAAAATTATGTATGCGCTTACTCTATCTGGGCTTTCAATGCAACTTATTGGCACGTCAAGACCAGCATCAGGATCCGAACATCATTTTTCACATCTAGTGACTATTGCCCCGAAAAATCTGGGTATTAAAACAGATGCATTGCACGGCGAGAGCGTCGGCATTGGTACGATTATTATGGCTGATGTGTATCACAATACAGTAGCTGACAAAGATATTTTTAAAAAACTTCATTTATCTTCAACTTCAAACTTGATATTTCCTTTTGATATTTTCGGTGAGTTTGGTGAAGTACTATACAAAGAAAATAAAATTGACTGTTTGACAGAAGTAAACATAGAAACTCTTATGAATAAGTGGAGTGAGATATGCAATATAATTTCAAAGGTACCAAGTTCCACTGAACTTATATCACTTTACATACAATTCGGAATCAAAACAACCTTAAAAGAAATTGGTATAGATAATTCTTTAAAAAACACACTTGTTAAGTTAAGTCCATATATGCGTAACAGACTAACTTTTGCTAGACTCTTGTGGATATTAAATATTAATTAAAGGAGTAAATAATGCAAAGGAATCTGGAACAAATAAAAGCGGAAATACTAAATGGTGAAACGAAAATTGGTATAGAGTTTGGATCAACTCGAATTAAAATAGTCTTGATTGGAAAAGACTATTCACCGATTTGTGATGGTAGTCATTCTTGGGAGAATGAGTTTGATAACGGTTTTTGGACCTATTCTTTAGATAAAATTTGGGGTGGACTTCAAGATAGCTATATGAATATGATTGACAATGTAAAAGAGAAGTATGGAGTTGTTATAAATAAAGTTAAAGCAATTGGTATAAGCGCGATGATGCATGGTTACATGGTCTTTGATAAAGACGATAAACAACTTACACCTTTTAGGACATGGAGAAACTCAACAACACTTCAAGCTTCCAAAGAACTAACAACATTATTTAACTTTAATATTCCTCAAAGGTGGAGCATAGCACATTTATACCAAGCAGTACTTAATGGCGAGAAACATGTTGAAAAGATTGATTACTTGACAACTTTAGCAGGTTACATTCATTGGCGCTTAACTGGATCAAAAGTGGTAGGCGTAGGCGAAGCATCGGGAATAATTCCTTTGGAAAACGGTCAAAATAAATATAATAAAAAGATGATGTCAATATTTAATAGTATTGTGGATATTAAAAATATGCCATGGACCTTAAACGATATACTTCCAAAAATACTAGCAGCTGGAGAAAATGCAGGGCAACTGACTGTAGAAGGTGCAAGACTACTAGACATTAGCGGGAATTTACAAAGTGGAATTCCATTTTGTCCACCAGAAGGCGATGCAGAAACAGGTATGGTGGCTACCAATAGCGTTGTGCCTAAGACTGGAAATGTATCTGCAGGTACTTCAATCTTTGCGATGATAGTACTAGATAAACCACTTAAAGGCGTTCATTCGGAAATTGATGTTGTTACTACCCCATCTGGAAAACCAGTCGCAATGGTACATGCCAACAACTGCTCAAGCGATATAAATTCATGGGTTAGTATATTTGAAGAATTTTCGAATCTGCTTAAATTAGATAATAAAAAAACTGACATCTATAACCTACTATTTACACTAGCACTTAATGGTGATGATGATTGTGGAAATATGATGGCATATAACTTTTATTCCGGCGAGCATATTCTTGGCATATCCGAGGGAAGACCCTTATTTGTACGCAAGGCTGACAGTAAATTCAATCTATCAAACTTTATGCGTATGAATTTTTATTCAGCATTCTGTGTATTAAAAACAGGGCTTAATATTTTACTGAAAGAAGAAAATGTTAATATCGATCGTATCACTGCTCACGGAGGTCTATTTAAAGTCAAAGGAGTAGCGCAAAATTTTTTGGCTGATGCTATTAATGCTCCTATTGCTGTACTTGATACCGCTGGAGAAGGTGGAGCATGGGGTATGGCATTGTTAGCAGCTTATATGTTTGAAAAAGGCACAATGTCTTTTGAAGAATTCTTGGAAAACAAAGTGTTCACAGGTAAAGAGTATTCTTTGATTAATCCAACAGAAGTTGGCGTCAATAGTTTCGAAAAATACTATAAATCATTCTACGAGTGTTTGCCTATTGAAACCCAAGCGATAAGGAGTATGAAGTAAACTATGTTAACAAAACTTAAGGAACAAGTTCTGAATGCAAATTTAGAATTGGTAAAAAATGGACTTGTCATTTATACTTGGGGTAATGTGTCCGCCATTGATCGAAAAACCAGACTTGTTGCTATTAAGCCTAGTGGTATTGCGTATAGCATATTAAATGTAGATGATATTGTCGTAGTTAACCTGGATGGACAAGTAGTTGAAGGGATTCTTAATCCTTCTGTTGACTTGCAGACACATTTAGTACTTTACAAGAAGTTCGACAAAATTGGTGGAATTGCACATACCCATAGTACATATGCTACTGCATATGCTCAAGCAAACAAAAGTATCTTGCCTTATGGAACAACACATGCAGATTATTTTTATGGCGAAATACCTTGTACTAGGCCACTTACTGAAGATGAAGTTGAGTATAATTACGAATATAGCACTGGAAAAGTCATCATTCGTACTTTTGAAAATTGTGACCCGCTGGCTATTCCTGCGTGTTTAGTTGGGAATCATGGTGTCTTTGCTTGGGGAGAATCGGCTGAAGAAGCTGTCCACAACGCAACAGTCACTGAGCAATGCGCAAAAATGGCTTATTTAACAGAAACCCTTTGCCCAGGAGCAAAACCAATTGATCAATATTTACTTGATAAGCATTTTAACAGAAAACACGGAAAAAATGCGTCTTACGGACAGAAAGGCTCCTTATGAAAAACATATATTTTATTACCGGAAGCCAAAATTTATATGGCGAGGATACATTAAAACAAGTTACATATGATAGTAAAGTTATCGTTGAATTCTTATCCTCAAATTTAGCAAATATAATTCAAGTTATATGGAAACCGACTGTAAAAAGTGGCGAAGAAATACTTTCTATTTGCCAAGAAGCTTCTATTGACCCTGACTGCGTTGGCGTTATTACTTGGATGCATACATTCTCACCAGCTAAAATGTGGATTAAAGGCTTACAAAGATTGAATAAGCCATTACTTCACTTGCATACTCAAAATGTTGAACAGTTGCCATATGCAACGATAGATATGAATTATATGAACCTAAATCAATCAGCACATGGTGATAGAGAATTTGGTTTTATTTTGAAACGTTTGAATATATTTCACTATACAGTAGTCGGTTTTTACAAACATGAGCATGTCATTAGTGATATTAAAAGATTTTGTGAAATATCAAAAGCAATCGATTTTTCGAAGAATCTTAAAGTTGCTATGTTTGGTAACAATATGCGTGAAGTAGCGGTAACTGATGGGGATAGAGTTGAAAGCCAAATTAGATTTGGATGGGAAGTAAACTATTATGGAATTGGAGATATAGTTGACTTAGTAAGTGGCGTTACTAGGGATGAGATTGCTGATCAACTGAATGAATACAAATCGAAGTACCAAATGAACCCACTTGATATTTCAGAAATTGAAGAACAAGCGAAATACGAAGTAGCATTTTCAAAATTTATTAATGAAACTCAAATTGGTGCATTCTGTGACACATTTGAAGACTTACATGGTTTAAAGCAATTGCCAGGTTTAGCAGTTCAAAACTTAATGGACAAGGGAATTGGTTTTGCTCCTGAAGGAGACTATAAAACAGCCGCGCTAGGGGCATTATTGATGAAAATGGCTGAGACAAGAGACGGTGCTACTGGATTCATTGAAGATTATACTTATGATTTGTCACTTGGAGAAGAACTTGAACTTGGTTCTCATATGCTAGAGGTTTCACCACGATTTGCCGCAAACAAACCTAAAATCGAAGTACATTCATTAGGAATTGGTGGAAAAGATGCTCCTGCAAGATTAGTTTTTGATGGTGTTACGGGCCCAGGAATACAAGTTACTATGATAGATTTAGGAACCCATTTTAGATTAATAGTAGCAAATATCGAATTGGTTCAATCTAGAAACATGCCAAAGTTACCTGTTGCTAGACTAATGTGGAAGGTAAAGCCCGACTTCATAACTGGTGTAAAAGCGTGGCTTGAAAACGGTGGCGGTCATCACTCGATTGTGTCCACTGCCCTAACAATGGATGACATTGATATGTTTGCTAAACTAACAGGAACAGAAATCATTAAAATATAGCTTGCTTATTTACAGGTGTAACAGGTATTATTGAGTATTGGTTTTTATCATACTGCTTGCATTGGATTTTGCACAGTGAGTGTGATTCAAATAAAAAAAAGGAGGAATTTATTAATGAAATGGAAGAATATGAGCAAATCAACGTTATCTCTTATTATTGTGATAGCTATGTTGTTCGTAAGTATGATTGGAGTATCATTGGTGCAGACCAACGGTTGGAGTGTCAAAGAAACAACGTTCACAGGAACGTTGAGTGAAGTTGCTGCTCAAATAACTGAAAATACTGATAATAATGGGAAAGTTGTCGACATTCTTTTTGACAAAAATGACAGTGCACAAATTTCCTTTACTATGTATGTTCCAAAGAATGCAACAGCATCTAATCCAGCACCAGTTATTGTTTGTGCTCATGGATGGAACAACTCAAAAGAAATGCAACTTTCAAACTTTACAGAACTTGCAAGACGTGGATATGTTGTAATTGCTTTTGACTTGTCTGGTCATGGACGTTCAGACATTGAAATTGATGCGCTTACCAAAGGCACCGAGGGAATGCTTGCGGTAGTTGAGTATGCAATGAGTTTAGATTTTGTTGATATTACAAAAGTAGGCATCACTGGACACAGTGCTGGAGATTTAGCTTGTACTAACACACTAAAGGCAGTCAACACAGTCGATGCAGTAAATCATATTGCAGCATTTTTCTGTCCGTCAGGAACAATGGCTGCGCTACTAACTTCAGGGGATGCGACTACGAACTTGATATGGGGAGTTGCTTCAGGAAGATATGATGAACTAGATACTTTTTATTTTGGAACATATGACTTTTTATCTTCGCCTATTGGTAAAATGCTAGTTAAAAGAGCATACCCAGCTTTTAGCGGCGATGTTGTAGTTGAAGGTCAATATTATACAGTTGATGGACCAATTGATACACCAGCTCCAGGAGAAGCATTAGGAGTAACGTCTGCTTTTGCAGTTTGGAACCCAGATATTACGCATCCTCAAGGTACTTTCTCTAAAATTGCAACTGAATTAACAATTGATTTTTTCTATGCAGCATTTGGCACACCTAATGGTGGAACTTATATCGCTGCTACAAACCAAGTATGGCAAATGGGAGTTGTTTTCCAAACGATAGGATTGTTAGCTTTCTTTGCATCAGCACTAGTAATTGGCGGAATGCTTCTAAAAACACGTCAATTTGCTACTCTTACAAGAACAATAGCACCACAAAAAGAATTACCATCAATTAAAAGTTGGAAAGAATGGTTACCACTAGTATTAACCTTCATTCCGTTACTTATCTTTCCATATGTAATGTACTTTAAGTGTTATGCAGCAGCAGGTTCATTATTTAACACAGATATATATTCAATGACAACAGTAAATGGAATAGCATGGTTTACTCTAGTCTCTGGTTTATTCTGCTTCTTAATGCTCGCATTTAACTATGGTTTGAAAAAACTTGTTCATCTTAAAGATGGCGAAGCTGTTGCAAATCCATTTATGCCAGGAAAACTTGACAGTGTAACTCATTTTCTAAAGATAGTTGGATATTCTGCACTAGTAGTAGTACTTATGTATGTACCTTGCTATATTGCATACAACGTGTTTCATATGAATTTTGGAATCGCAGTTTATACTGTAGGACTTCCTAGATTTGAATGGTTACCTACAATTTTAACTAAATATTTACCATTCTGGATTGCGTTTTTATTACCAAATGCGATATTGAATGCCGATACAAGATTCAAAGAAGTTCCTGAATGGGCATCAACTTTATTTGTTGCAATCGCAAATGTATTGCCAATAGTAGTACTTACGATTGTGAACTATTCATCACTAGTTAATACAGGTGTAACTAAATTCACATTTGGTGATCCAAGTATTATGACATTTAATTTGTTTGCACCAATGATTTTTATTGCTATTACAGGTAGATATTTCTACAAGAAAACTGGAAACGCATGGAGTGGCGCATTTATTGCTGCAACAGTTCTTGCATTAATGGCACTTACATTAACAAGACATACTTCTAGTTTAATGTTTGGTTTCTAATTAAAATTATATACCCTTTTTTCTCTCCTATTTAGAATATAGTGTCTCGGGTTTTTGTATATGGATTCGATTATATAAATAAAAAGATGTGCTAGAATACTAGTACATTTTTTTAAAATAAAAATTAAATGCGGATTAATATATGAATATGTCGTTTCAACTTGACATGAAATAATAGGTTGTTATACAATAACCATGGTTATAAACGAATATTGCGAGAGTAGGTAAAAATAATTGAAGGAACTGTTTAAAAATAGAAATTATAAATTGCTATTTTGGGGAAATCTAGTATCGGAAATGGGCAATGTTTTGTTTGGGTTTGTTGCTGGACTATATGTTCAGGATTTACTTATTTCAAGCGGAGGAAGCATTCTTGGTATTGGTAGTGGAATAGTTTTAGGCTTGTTTATGGCACTTGGAGCATTTGTTAGACTATTATTTAGTCCTATAGCAGGTGTCTTAGTCGACAGATGGAATAAAGTAAAGATAATTTATCTTACAGATTATTTTAGAGGAATAATTTTTTTAATTAGTGCTTATGTATTTTTCATAGGAGTAAGCAATGATTCAGCCGTAATCATATTATTATCAATTACCGTTATTTCTGGTATTATATCAGCTTTCTTTGGCCCAGCAATAAGCAGTGCAACTCCAGAAATAGTTGGTATGGATAAACTTCAACAAGCAAATGGAACAAATAGTCTTATTTCGTCTTCAACAATGATTATGGGAGTTATCTTAGGAGCTGCCGCATTTGGATTGTTTAGTTTTCACATAGCATTACTCTTAAATGGAATTTCTTTTATAATTTCTGGATTTAGTGAAATGTTCATTAAATCAGAATTTAAAATGGAAATTCAACCAGATGAACATTTAAATATGTTAAAAGATATCAAAATTGGATTTAATTATATAGTAAAGCGAAATGGTCTTTTAACATTACTAGTATATAGCTTATTTCTTAATTTAGCGTTTTCGCCATTATTTAGTGTGGGAATACCTTACCTATTTAGAACCGAATTAAGTAAGGGCCCATGGGATCTTGCATGGATTGATATTGCTTTTGGAGTTTCGATGACCATAGCAGGAATTGTAGTAGGGGGAATGAAATTTAAGAGTATGACAAAAGTCATACGAAAAGGTTTGCTATTTTTGTTTCTAAGTTTTTTACTTTCATCAACAACAATCTATTTACTGTCAAGTGGACAAATTAGCTATTCTGTCTTCTACATTATTCTCATTGTAGCGAATATTAGTATGGCAGTATTTATGATGGGAGTAAACATTCCATTAAATACCAGTATGGTAAAAGTAATTGCTCCAGAAATAAGAGGTAGAGTTTTAAGTACAGTTTCAGCAATATCTGGCGGTGCAGTCCCTATTGCAATATTTTTAGGGGGAGTTATAATTAACTTAAGTAGTGTTGCGTTCCTAGGCATTGTATGTTCCGCTTTATTAATAGTACCAATGCTAGGATTCATGTTTGATAAGAGAGTAAAAGACTTGTTAGACGGAATGGATGACGAAGTAAATGAACAAGTTCAAGTTGTATCTTAGAACTTGTTAATCAAATTATTTTAATTAAATTAAAAAACCAAATGACATT
>JAQUZN010000061.1 GCA_028691315.1 Candidatus Izemoplasmatales bacterium
TCATCGTTTCTTGATATAACTAATGATATAATGCAATTAAATGTTTTTTACTGAAAGGAAAGCCTATGAAAAAAATATATGTGTTTATTTTAACTATACTATTTGTTACAACACTTGCTGGATGTAGTTTTAGTTTTACTACAACTACCACAAATTCCATTCTAACAACAGGGACTACAACTGTAACTCAGCCAACTACACAGACTTCAACAGCGACTGAGATTGATTTGGATGCACTTAAATCAGCGATTTATGACCGTATATATGCAGATTTATATGATCAAATTCGAGCTGAAGTGATTCAAAATATATCTCAAGAGCGCTTTGATGAGATTTATAATGAAGTCGTGACTTCTTTACTTGATAAGATTGCCTCAGGCGAAATTGAAGTGTCGGCAGCTTCATTAATAGATATGATATATGAAGTAGCTGCAAATCAAGCACAAGCTGTCATTGGTGTGTCAGCTTATGATAGCGATGGAACAACCCTTAATGCTATAGGCTCTGGAGTAATATACAAGCATGTTGGTGATTTATACTATGTTGTGACTAACAATCATGTTGTTGCTGACGGCACCGTATACAACATTGTATTTGAAGATGGTTCAACCATTGATGCAACTCTAAGGGGTGTTGATACTTTAGTTGACCTAGCAGTTTTATATTTTTCATCAACAAAGGATTATACAGTTGCTGCTTTTGCTGATTCAAACGAATTACAAAAAGGAACGATTGTCCTAGCTGTTGGGAATCCAAGTGGATATGATTATTTCCGTTCAATGACGATGGGAATCGTTTCTGGAACCAGTCGTTACTTCGATATTGATGGTGATCAAACAAAAGACATGTTTGTAGGGTATATTCAACATGATGCATCAATTAACGCAGGAAACAGCGGTGGTGCATTGTTTAATCTACAAGGTGAGGTTGTAGGGATTAATGTGATAAAGATTGCTGCAACGGAAATTGAAGGCATGGGCTTTGCTATTCCTTCAACGTTAGTACATGACATATGTAATGATATAGAGCAATATGGTGTTTCTAAACAAAAACCAGTATTAGGTATTGAGTTTATTGATGTTTCCTCTGGTCAAGATTATTTTGCTTATTACAGTATAGTTATTCCTTCAGAAATTACAAATGGATTTTATATTAATTCCGTGGTTGCAGGCGCAACGCTTGATGGAATAGTAGAACCTGGAGATATCATTTTAAAGATTGGCGACATTGAAATTATTAATACTGCAGACTTTGTTACAAATTTCAGTAGTAGATACCGTGTTGGCGATATTATTGATATTGTTATCTATCGAAACAGATCAACAATGACTATAACTGATATTGAATTAAAAGCGAAACCGGAGGCGTAATTAGATGAAAAAAATTCGTGTATTATTCTTATTCTTACTAATTGCGATTAGTACAGTTGCGTGTTCTAGTGTTTCTGGGCTAGAGACGACGACTGTCGTAACCACGGTTCCTGAGACAACAACATATACTGGACAGGTAGATGAAGGGTCAAAAATATATGTATATGATAGTTATGATGATCTAGTTAGTCAAATTTATCAAGATGTTTATGATGAGATTTACCAAAGTATTTATGATAGCGTATCATCTATGTTAACAGAACAGTTATATGAAGAAATATATCAACAAGTAACAAGCAACATAACATCAATTTTATCTGAAGAAGATATCAACGTATATATTCAAGATTTCCAAAATCAAATATATGCTGTTGCTGATATAGTTAAGACATCCGTTGTTGGAATATCTTCTTATGAAGGTACCACTGGACTTGCTTTGGGTTCAGGAGTAGTGTATTTCTACAATCAAACTACAAATACCTATTATTTTATTACAAATAATCATGTGGTTGTAGGCGGAGATAATTTTAAAGTTGTATTTGCTGATTCATCATCAGTAGTAGCGACATTACTTGGAGTGGATGAAAATATCGATATTGCAATACTATCATTTAGTGGAGCAGGCCTTGAACAAAATATCACTGTTTCTCAGTTAGGATCATCCACAAATTTAGCATCGGGTACAGTAGTACTTGCTGCCGGAAATCCAAAGGGATATGATTTTTATGGTTCCTTAACAATGGGAATTATTGCTGGTGTAAATAGAGATGTTGAAGGCGATGGTGTTGTTGGCTATATTCAACATGATGCTTCGATAAATTCTGGAAATAGTGGAGGTCCACTATATACCTTAGATGGAAAAGTGATAGGTATTAATGTTAGTAAATATTCATCGACGGACATCGAAGGAATGGGTTTTGCTATTCCAATTGATTTAGTTAAAACGGTCATTCAAACGATAGCTCCAGCGACATTACCAACAAATTAATAATTAACGATAAACAAAAAAGGTCTCCGATTTCGAAGACCTTTTTATTTATTATAGTTGATTAAGCTCTTGTAACTTTACCGCTCTTTAACGCTCTAGCAGAAACATAAACACGTTTTACTACGCCGTTTTCATCAACGATTCTAACTTTTTGTAAATTCGCTTTCCATAATTTTCTTGTTGCACGCATGGAATGGGAACGTTTGTTTCCCGACATGAATTTTTTACCTGTAATTGCACATACTCTTGGCATGATATCACTCCGTTTCTGTAAAGATTTTCGCATACTATATTTTACCAGTCTGACCAACAAAAAGCAAGCATAATTTTCTTTTTTATTGCAACTTATGGTAAGGTTGTAAGGAAAGGTTAAAGTTATTGCTTTTTTAAATCGAATATGATAAAATGTTATTGCTTTTTTGGGTATTATAAAATATACAAATATTCTAACAAAGTTGATCGTATATATCTGATAAATTTATAGGAGGATTTTATGGATACACTTGTACTTAATGGAAATTTACTCAGGCAACTTGTGACAAATGGAAGTATCAATTTAAGAAATAATATGGATCGTATAAATGAACTAAATGTTTTTCCTGTCCCAGATGGGGATACTGGATCAAATATGTCTGCGACAATGTCCGCAGGTGCAAAAGCAATTTCAACAGTCGATGAACCTTCAATTGGGGCCATGGCTAAAATTCTTTCTCGAGGCATGTTAATGGGCGCGAGAGGAAATTCAGGCGTTATTTTATCACAACTTTTTAGTGGCCTTGCAAATGGTTTAAAAGGAAAAGATACAGTGAATATGGTTGAGTTTTCACAAGCACTTCGTCAAGGTGTCGAACAAGCTTACGCAGCCGTAATTAATCCAGTGGAAGGCACAATTCTTACCGTCGCAAGAGAAGGCGCGGATAGGGCAATTTCAGTTTCGGAAGATGTGAAAAATTTTGAAGACTTTTTTAAAATTTACCTAAAAGAACTATATGCATCTTTAGAAAGAACCCCAGAATTATTACCGATTTTAAAAGAAGTTGGTGTTATTGACTCTGGTGGTGCAGGCTATATCGAAATCGTTGTTGGTATGGCAGACTACTTAGAAGGAATTTTATATGAAAATCAAAAAGAAGAATCTAATAATAAAGTAGTTTCATCGGTAAATATGGAGCATTTCCAAGGCGATATTGATTTTGGATATTGTACAGAATTCATTATGCAGATTGAAAAAATGGATGAGTTTAATCAAAAAGACTTTATTGAAATGATATCTCCTCTTGGAGATTCATTAGTTTGCGTTCAAGATGAAAATATATTAAAAATCCATATTCACACTAAAACACCTGGTGATGCCCTTAATTTAGCTCAACATTTCGGCTTTTTTATTAATATAAAAATCGAAAATATGACTGTTCAACATACTGAAGTATTAATGCATCAACCACAACTTGATGGTGAAGCATGTGGTTGTGGACACGATCATACAAAGGGTAGTGCACCAAAGATTAAGAAAAAATATGCGCTTGTTGCAGTTGTTAATGGCGATGGGCTAAAAGATACTTTTATTGAAATGGGATGCGATTATATCGTTGAAGGCGGACAAACAATGAATCCATCGATTGAAGACTTCGTAAAGGCATGTGAAGCGATCAATTCTGATTTTATTATTATCATTCCAAACAATAAAAATGTGTTGTTGTCAGCGGAAACTGCCGCTAAGATGGTTGAAGACAAAAACGTCTATGTCTTACCAGCTAAAACGATTGCGCAGGGGTATGCCGCTTTAACCATGTTTGATGCAACACAGGATGTTGAAACGAACTTGAAGGATATGAATAATCATATTGAAAATGTTAAAACAGGAGAAGTTACTTACGCTATTCGTCAAAGTGTCAATAATGGAACACAAATTAATAAAGATGATTATATGGGTATTTTTGATGGACAAATCAAAGTATCTACTCCATCTAGGATTGAAACCACTAAGACACTTGTAAGAGCAATGATTGATTCAAGGTCTGAAATCATCACATTGATGGTGGGAAACGATGTACAAAAAACAGAAGTAAAAGAATTAACTGATATGATTGATGAAGACTTTTCAGTAGAGGTTGAAGTCATTTATGGTGGTCAAGATATTTACTCATATATAATTTCCGTAGAATAAGGGTATTGAAAAATACCCTTTTTTTGTATAAACTATTGGTATGGTGAAAATTATGAATGAGCTTTTACAGATTAAAGGTGTCGGTGAGACATCTGTCCAAAAATTACATCAAAATCATATTGATTCAATTGGTGACTTGATTCATACTTATCCTTATAAATATGAAATCAATTCCATCAAGTCTATCCATGAGATGGTCATGAAGGAAGAAATAACAATTGAAGCAACATTAGAAAAATCATCGAAAGTGATGTTTATTCGCAAACACTTAACAAAAATAATTCTAACAGTTTACTCCGATGAAATACATTTTCAAGTAAGTATTTTTAACCGCGAATTCTTAAAAAACTCTTTACTTCCTGGAAACAGATATGTAATAAAAGGAAGATTTCAGACGCCACTTCAAATGGTAGCAAGTGAAATTATTAAGAAAGAAAATTATATTGAAGGCATAATTCCTGTTTATCGACTTGAAAATATTTCTAGTAAAGTATACTTAAAATGGGTTCTAGAGGGCCTTAAATCAAAAGCAAGTTATTTTACAGAGAGACTTCCTCAAGAAGTTCTAGAAAAAAATCACCTGGTTTCGATTTTTGATTTTTACCACATTGTTCACTCACCCTTAAGTATGGATGATGTCTTTTTGGCGACAAACAGAATTAAATACGAAGAGTTAATTGATTTTTTCTTGCGACTTGAGATGATGAAACAATTACAAAAACGAATGTTCGTTAAATCAAAAACATACCAAATTGACAAAGTGAAGAAATATATTGATACCCTTCCTTTTGAGTTAACTGAAGATCAAAAATTGGTAACTAACGAGATATTTAGAGACTTAAAAAGTGATAGACAAATGAATCGACTTCTTCAAGGAGACGTTGGCTCAGGGAAAACTGTTTGTGCGATGATTGCAAGTTATGCTGTAGTGACTGCCTCAGAACAAGTTGCTATCATGGCCCCTACTGAAATCCTTGCATATCAGCATTACCTCGTTTTTAAAGATAGTTTAGAACAGTTTGGAGTCCGAATTTCTTTTCTTAGTAGTAACGTGAAGGGAAAAGAAAAAGCCAAGGTTTTGGCTTTGCTTAAATCTGGAGAAATTGATATTATCATTGGGACACATTCATTAATACAAGAAGATGTTGAGTTCAAAAACCTTGGGTTTATTGTAATTGATGAGCAACATCGTTTTGGTGTGAATCAACGAAAAACTTTACGCAAAAAGGGTTATACGCCTGATGTTTTGTTTATGAGTGCAACCCCTATACCAAGGACTCTAGCGATAACAATTTTTAAAGATATGGAAATTTCATCGATTAAGGCTTTACCTCATGGAAGAAAACCGGTTGAAACAGTAATTTCGACTTTTGAGGAAATGGACTTGGTTTTTAAAAGGATGATGGATCAACTGGATTTTAAACATCAAGCATATATTATCGTTCCTTTAATCGAAGAAAACGATGATTCAAAATTCATTTCGATTGATGAATTTAAAGCAATCATTGAAGCAAACATACCCGATAATTATGTAGTAGACTATTTGTATGGAAAAATGAAGAGTACTGAAAAGGAAAATGTTCTGAATCGTTTTTACCAAAACCAGACACAAATTCTTGTCTCGACAACAGTAGTAGAAGTGGGAGTCAATGTCCCAAATGCTACGTTTATGATAATTCTTAACGCAACCAAATTTGGGCTCTCTCAATTACATCAGTTACGCGGAAGAGTTGGTAGAAGCAATCATCAAGCTTATTGTTATCTATTAACAGATGGGTTTTATGATGAAGAATCAAGACTTGATATTTTAGTAAAAACCACTGATGGGTTTAAAATTAGTGAAGCTGACTTAAAGTTTAGAGGTCCTGGAGAAATTTTTGGAAACGAGCAAACAGGAATTCCTCGGTTCAAAATGGCAAACTTCATTAATGATAAAGCTCTAATTGAGTCTGCAATTGAAGATGCTAAAACAGTCATGTTTTCCTCTGATCCAAAAGCAAAATCAATGTGTAAAATAACACTTGCTTCACTAGAGACTTATCATTTAGATTAATTTATGATATACTAATGTTGAAAAAAAATATGAGGTGGAATTATGATTAGAATTGGTGTAGATGCTATGGGTGGAGATTACGCTCCCAAAGAACAAGTACAAGGAGTTATGCTCGCGATTAAAAACATTCCGGATATTGAAATCAATTTATATGGTGATGAAACAGAAATTCGCAAATATCTAACAAACGATGAACGAGTTCATATTATTCAAAGCGATTATGTCATCCCAATGGGTGAAAAAAACGCCATAAAAACGATAAAAGAACATCCAAATGCATCGATGGCACTTGCACTTTCAAGCCTTCGAAAAGATGAAAATGATGCTGTTGTAAGCAGTGGTGCAACCCAAGCATTAATTGCGGGGGCACATATTTTAGTAAGAAGAATGCCAGGATTTAAAAGAACAGCAATTGCGCCTTTAATTCCCTCTTTAAATAAAAAACCTACAATCTTGCTAGATAGTGGTGCAAACCTTGAAATCAGACCTGAACATATGCTTCAACAAGCTTATTTTGCGGTTGTTTATGCTAAAGAAGTCCTAGGAACTTTAAATCCTGTTGTTGGATTAATCAATATCGGAACGGAAGAAGGAAAAGGTAGAGATATAGATAAAGAAGTATTTCAGTTGTTTACAGAATCAAAATTGTTTGAATTCTATGGTAATGTTGAACCAAAATCAGTGATGAATCCTCCCTGTGATATTCTTATCAGTGATGGGTTTACCGCAAACATTGTGATGAAAACAATTGAAGGAACAGCAAAAGGAATGGGAGAGTTCTTAAAACGAGAATTAAAATCCTCTTTCTTTGGAAAACTAGGAGCTTTCATTGCTAGAAAAAATCTTAAAAATTTTAAAAAATCAATTTCGCCTGAAGAAATCGGCGGAGCATTGATTTATGGATTATACCGTCCTGTCATCAAAGCACAAGGTGCATCGAAAGCATATGGCTTTTACAATGGAATTCGTCAAGCGGCGACAATTGTTAGAACTGGTGTTTTTTCTAAAGTCGAAAAATATCTTGAAGAGATCAAGGAAAGTGAACCTGTCAATGAATAAACTTCGTGAATTAGAACACATGTTTGATTTGAAATTTAATAATTTTGAGTTGTTGACTAGATCAATGACTCATTCATCTTATGCAAACGAAAATAACACGAAAAGTAATGAGCGACTAGAATTTATCGGAGATGCAGTTATTGACCTTGCAGTAGGTAGATTTCTATTTGAAAACATTAAAGAAGATGAAGGCGTACTAACAAAAAAACGTGCTCAAGAAGTGTGTGAAGTAAGTCTTTCTAATTATGCAAGAAGTTTTAATCTAGGTGATTTTTTACTTCTTGGAAAAGGGGAAGAGAAAAATGGTGGAAAAGAAAAACCCGCTGTTTTAGCTGATGCATTTGAGGCTTTTTTAGGAGCTATATTTTTAGATAAAGGATTAGATGAAGTATACAAAGTATTGAATAAAATTGTTTTCCCTGTTATTAGAGACAATATAAACCAAGAAGATAATGATTATAAAAGCAAATTGCAAGAATTCGTGCAATCTGATAAAAGAACGTTAAATTATCAAATTATCTCTGAATCGGGGCCAGCACATCAAAAGGAATTTGTCGCAAGAGTATATATGGATGATGAAATCATAATGGGTGAAGGCACAGGTAAAACCAAAAAAGAAGCAGAACAAAACGCTGCAAAAGCGACATTAGAAAAATTAGCCTAACACATATATAAATAAAAAGAAAGTTTGAGGTGCAATATGGATATTACTGTATACAAAAAACTAATGGATGATAATATTCTGGATTTTAGTAAATTACTATTAAAGTACTATAAGCATGTTGGACTTTCTGAAATTGAAGCAGTTGTTTTAATTGAGCTTGATAGCCAAAAAACGAGCGGCAACACTTTTTTAAATCCGACAAAGATTATTAAAAACATGTCAATTCCAAAGGAAGAATTGCTTTCTACTTTAGATGGCCTTATCAAAAAAGGTTTTTTAACAATTCAGTTGAAAAAACTAAAATCTGGAAAAGAAACAGAAATTTTTTATATGGATGATACGATATTAAAAATTCTCTTGTTTATTGAAAAAGAAATAAAAAGTCAAATCATGAATCAAACAACTTCCTACCCGTCCAAAGAGGAAGAGATTGCATCATTAATAGAAACACAATTTCAAAAGCAATTGAAACCACTTGAGGTTGAAATAATTCAAAAATGGATAAGCGAAGATCATTTTGAAATGAATGAAATTAAAAGAGCACTTCTCGATGCAGTTCAAGCAAATAAATTTTCGATGAGTTATGTGGATAGTATTTTGATTAAACGGAAGAATATTAGTTCCAAAAAGGAAGAAGTTGTCTACAAAGCCGAAAAATCAGAAGCTTTGAAGTCGTTCTATAACTCATGGGATCAAAAATAGTTGAGAGAGCAGCATTTATTTATGATGAGATATCAAAACTATATCCGAATGCACTCTGCGAATTAAATCATACCAATGCTCTTGAACTGATGATTGCAATTATGCTAAGCGCGCAAACGACTGATATTGCTGTAAATAAGGTTACTAAATCGTTATTTGAAAAATATAAATCCATAGATGATTATATAATTGCTCCACTTGAAGAGATTGAAGAAGAACTTCGCTATCTGGGCTTATATAAGAATAAAGCTAAAAATATAAAAGGCATGGTTCAAATCATAAAAGAAAAGTATCATGGTGAGTTTCTAAATGACCAAGATATCTTAGAATCACTGCCTGGCGTAGGAAGAAAAACAGCGAATGTTTTTCTTGCTGAATGGTATAAAGTACCAAGAATTGCTGTAGATACTCATGTAAAACGAATTTCAGCTCGACTTGGATTAGCAGAGTTTGATGATAGTCCAGAAAATGTCGAAAAGAAGTTAATGAAAGTATATCCAAAGTCTCAGTGGATTTCTACTCATCATAAATTCATTTTTTTTGGAAGGTATTTTTGTAAAGCAATTCATCCAAACTGCGAATCATGTACAATGACCCATATATGTAAAACACCATTTTTGAAATAGAAAATGGTGTTTTCTTTTTTTGGTTGAAAAAAATGATGAAATTTTTCAATAAAAAATTCTTTATTTTTTATTGATTTTCATTTATAATTGTCGTAGCATTAAAAAATATTCAAAAGAGAATGTTCTTCTTTTGATTTACAATTGAGGAGGTTTCATGGATACACGATTACTAAATGAACTTAAAAGAAGAAGGCAAGAAATTTACAAGTTTTATTATTTGGAAATTGGAAGTGCTATTCGTAAAAAGCGTTTAGAGCACAAATTAACACAAGAAGATCTTGCAAAAGGAATATGCTCTAATACTTATTTATCAAAAATTGAACATAATGCTATTGCTGTAAACAAAGATAGTTTGTTTATGATTATGGAAAGAATTAATATGTCCACTGAGGAATATGGTTTTCCTGAAGAAATGGTTAACTATATGGAAAAATCAATTGATTTCTTTTTTAAAGGAGATAAATCAGGATTTAGAACATTATATGAAGATTCCTTACAATATCAATTTGGTATATTAGTTGAAGTGTCTCGTTTAGGGTATTTCGTTATGATTGGAGATAAGATAAATGCAAAAGTATTGTATGATGAATTGCACAGGTATTTATGTTCTGTCGAAAACTATGGAATTACCATCTTTACTTTGTTTTCTTGTTTTTATCATATTTTGATGGATGA
>JAQUZN010000062.1 GCA_028691315.1 Candidatus Izemoplasmatales bacterium
GGATTATTGTAGTCTAATCCAATTAAATCTTTTAAGAGTATACTAACTGTACCAGATGTATCTGCTGCTTGTGTTGGAAATTCAGTCTTATACCAAGGTTGATCTATATCGGCTGCATTACGAGCCGTTACATCAGCAGGAACACCTATTGAACCTAAAAATGCTTGTGAAACTGTACGATCAGCGTCGCTTGGGTATGATGTAGGTATAGTACCAGCAAGTCCGCCTTTAGTTGTCGCACGTGTCATAACATTCATGACACCACCACTGTCTTTGACAGCATCGGTATTTGGATCTAACAATGTACCGTTAATAGCTTTTTGTGAAACGTCATCGAAAAGATTTTCAATTTCATGACCAGTCACTTCATCATGTGTAAATTGCAATCCAGTAGCACCATTAATTGCAGAGTTTCCTGGTGTTGCAGGAACATTAACTGTAACATTATCCACGCCGTTTGTTGAACGAGAATTAGCATTTTTCAACACTCTAAAGATGTAGTTTCCAGCTTCTAGTTCATAACCTTTGAATCCATTTTGATTCGCATCACTATAATCATAGGCTGCTAAGTCTTTCAATGATACTGTAAGGGTAACATTTGCCGAAACTCCAGGATTTAATAAAGGAGTTTTTGCAAAGTCAGCTAATCTAACATATGACTTTTCAATACCACCATTATAGTAAGGTGCTGTGTAATACAATTGAACAACATCTTTACCAGCAACAGGGCCTGTATTAGTCACTTTTATAGTAATTGAGATACTTGAATCAACTCCAAGTGTTGAAGGAATATCTGGAGTACCAACAAGTTCCCATGTAAATGATGTATAACTTAAACCATATCCAAATGGGTATACAACGTTTTCATCATACCATGACCAGTTATCTTCTGCATCATACCCAGCAGTTTCCCAATAACGATATCCAAGATAGATACCTTCTTCATAGTCAACAAAATTTGAACGTCCTACTGTGAAAACTTCATCTGCAACCGTACCATATAAGCCTTTTCCACCAGAAGTACCAAAGTTAAACCATGTAGGATCTTTTGTAAAATCTTTAGCATATGTATCTGGTAAGTGTCCAGATGGATTAACGTCGCCGCTTAAAATTCTACCAATAGCTGCAACTCCTGATTGTCCAGGTCCGCCAACCCAAACAGCAGCTGAAATCTTTGAATAATTTTCTGAATCATATATAAATCCAAGTTCCATTTGTTGACTTGCATTGATCACAACAATTATTTTGGTTACACTTGGATCAGCTTGAAGAGATGCTAATAAAGCTTCTTCGTATAAGTCAAGTTCTAGGTAATGATCTCCCTCAGCAGAACCTGCCATTGGTGTACCATCACTATTAACCATTGTTGTTGGAAGGTCATAGCCCTCACCACCAATACGAGTGAATACTACTATAGATGCATCAGAGTAGTCAGCATATGTATTTAGTAAATCTTGAGAATACATATCTGGAGGTGTTTCTCCAGTGCTTAAACCAGTTAGATTAGCCCCCATAGCTGGAGCAGTTCTCCCCGCACCTGATAATACATCGTTTTCATAAAATGCAACCAGTTGAGGGTTCAGTTCAAAACCTACAGCCTCTAAACTTTCATAGAAAGTTACAGCTTTGGTGGCTTCAACAGAACCTGAACCAGTACTTGATCCTGTTCCACCAATTGCCATATCAGCAGAGTTTTTACCAAGTACATTAATCTTTGAACCAGATGCTAGTGGAAGTGTATTGTTATCGTTTTTTAGTAAAACAATACCTTCTTCAACCATCTTTTCATTGAAAAGATTAGCGGCGTTGTACACTTCAGCCTGGCTGGCATAATCAGTGTTAAAAGTTGTTCCGCCAATGCCTTCAGCAGATATTAAAAATGATGTCGTAAAAATGTGTGCAAAACATAATGCAGTTAGAAAAACCAAACCGAGTACAGTAATATGTTTTGTATACGTTCTACTTTTTGAAAAAATCAATCTTTTCATAATTTCCTCCTAATTTATTTTTATATTATGGACTTGCATCCTAACATCCCTATGTGAAAAACGGTTTCTATTTTTTTAATTCTAAATCTTTTTATTAACGCAATATTGTTTTGGTCATTTTATGTCTGCCATTCATACTATTTCAATGATTGGATTCCAAACCATATCAGAAAGCGTTTACATTATTTGATTATATCATACAGTCAAACAATCTAAATTTATGGGGCACAATCTGTCAATATTCATACACGATTTGTAATGGTGTATATGAAACAAGTACTAATTATCCTAATTTAATTCTTCTTTTAAGAAATTTATATCCAATTAACATAATCCATCCTCGCAACTTCCAAGGAATGTAATTCACCAATGTTGGAAGAGACCAAAATCTCAGAATTCGATATAATCTTATATCTTCGTTTTTGATGAAAAACCACATATTGGTTAAATTTTCTCTTCTTTCATCACTGTCTTTAGCCACCGTAAACAACAATGTGATTGTCATTATGGCTCCTAAACAATGAAACATGTAATTGCTCAATCCTTTTTCCATATTCTTAATTTCTTCATATGAATATGCTTTAACCATTTCCTCCATCACACTAATTTGTTGCTCATATCTCTTTGTAAACATGTTGATGTTTACAGATTGATCTTCGCGCCCAATATAGTAGTGATATAAATTTATGTCCATATAATACATCTTGTTCATATATGGTAATGGTTTATAAGCAAATAGATTATCCACGTAAAATGTGTGATGAGGTAAATGGATTTTGCTTTGTTTCAGTTTTTCTGTATTATAGGTTAATGAATGCATCAATAAAACTTGAGATCCATAGAAATGCTTAACATTTTTCCAAGTAAAGAATGTGTCTTGCTTAAATTTCTTCTTAAATGTTCTGACAAAATACTTATTCAATGAAACTTTGTCATAAACAAAGTTTGTGATATATAAGTCAGCCATTGTATTCTGATTCACATGCATTCTGATGGTATTCATAAATGTTTGATATGCATCTTCGTTTAGCCAGTCATCAGAATCTACAACCTTAAAATACAGTCCTGTTGCATTCTTTAGTCCCTCATTTATGGCAGAGCCATGACCGCCATTCTCTTTTGATATGACACGAACAATGTTCGGATATCTGAATTCATACTCTCTTGCTATCTTTTCTGTATCATCTGTTGAGCCATCATTAACTATAATCACTTCTACTTCGGATCCGCCAATAACCAACGAATCCAAACACTTATGTAGGTAATTTTGGGAATTGTAGCTTGGTACTGTAAAAGTAATTAATTTCATGGTTTCACCTCTTAATCAAGACTCTTGTTGTTTCAACGCTTCTTGTTTTGCTTTGCTTTGTGGAAAAATTAATTTGAATATTGGGAAGAATATCCAGAATGAAATTGCGGAATATATAATCATCGTAATGAAGTCGGCAATCGTTTCACCAGTTGCACCCCAGCCCCATGTATTCATCAACAAGTTATAAATTGGTACTGTGTATAATCCTCTAGCAGCTGAAGCAACAATCGTAATTGCTACATATGCAATAGCGTACCACATAGCAGCTTTCCAAGGATTACCATCTGATTTGAAAGTAATATTTCTTTGTGCAAAAAAATTTATCACTTGTGCAATCAATAATGTGATTTCTACGGCTAAGAAGAATGCTAAGCCTCCACCTCCGCCGCTTGCTATTGAACCCGCTTGAAAATCAAAAGTGAAATATGATGTCCCATCTAAATTTTGACCTAATTGCCATATTTGAAAATTAGTATTAATTAAAGCGGTCTTTGCAAATATGTTTTTCAAAACTGGCATCATAATCATTTGAAGGACTGTGACACCATTACTCAACATAAAAAATACAAAAAACTGCGCGACAAGCGGAAATCTCTTTTTAAATCTTTTCCATAAATTGACCCACCATTGAATAAATCTAGTTTGTCCTAGTTTTTTAAAGAATCTATGCAAAGCGTTATCTTTTTTTGATTTTAGCGCTTTTGATTCTTTTTTTAATTCTTCACTCATATTTTTGCCTCTATTTTCTTGTTTCTATTTTTTTTAGAACGCTTACTGCCTTCTTTCATAAATTTACCAAAGCCTTTGAAGAAGTGTCCATTGAACATCATAATCAATCCATCCAATTGTCCCATAGTGATAACACCACCACTCATATGAGCCAATCCTCTCATTGGTTGATGTAGAACTCCCATTGTCAAAACGTTCGCAGTTGCATGTAATCCAATTCCATGAAGAAATTTTGTCGCGAATCGAATTGCACCTGAAAATAGTCTACCTACCCAACGCTTAGAGTACCGAAGTTGATCTACAGTAGTATTATATCCAACCACAAGTCTGTTCTTCTTGTAAAATTCGTAAGTTGGTTTAGGCACCTTTTTTCCAAGGATTTTTTCAAATTCTGCTAAAGAAACGTCTTGAATATTACCTTTAAAATAGTTTGGAATGTCCCTTGCTTTCAAACTTGGTTCAACCTTCACGCCTAATTTATAAACAGTTGTCTTTAACTTAATGTCTTGAGAAGATGCTCCAATCAGTATTTCGTAATCTAATCCTTCTACTTCCCATTTCATTTTATCTGAATTAAAGAATTCAAAGGTTTCTTTTCCGATAGGGATTCTAGCTTCCTTTTCTTCATTAGGCTCTAAATGAATTTTTACAAAACCTTTCAATTCTTTTAATGGACGATAAACTTTGGAGTTTTTTGCACCGATATATAACTGAGCAACTTCTGAACCTGATACTTTTCCAATATTTTTAATTTTGAATGTTACTAAATCTTCAGTAATATTTAAATTTGAATACTCAAACTGAGTATATGATAAACCAAAACCAAATGGATATTTAACTGGAATTTGATCTGTGTCATAATAACGATATCCAACAAACAATCCTTCTCTGTATTCCGCCGTTACTTCTTTTCCCGGGAATATCTTTGCAGTTGGAACATCTTCATATTTAAACGGATAGGATTCAGATAATTTACCACTAGGATTAATTTTTCCAACAAGAACATTTAAAGTTGCTTTGGCTCCTGCTTGTCCACTCAAAGCGGTATGTAAAATTGCATCTACTTGATTTTCAAAATTAAGCTCTACTGCACTTCCACAAGACAATACCACTACAATCTTCTTGCCTAGTTTAACTAGAGAATTTAATAAATCCATCTGATTTTGTGGCAACTTCATATCTTTTCTATCGATACCTTCTACTTCGCTATATTCATCTAATCCGATATATAGCAAGATAATATCAGCATTTGACCCTAATTCTAATGCCTTTTTAATTAGTTTGTTACTCTTTTTTCCATAACGTTTGTACCCTTGTTCAAACCCTATGTAATTTAAATTGTATTCGGCAATACTCTTAACAGTATCATCCAATTTTGTTGGATTTACTATAGATGATCCTGCGCCTTGATATCTTGGTTTTTGTGCAAAATCACCAATCACTGCAATCTTATCTTTTTTATTCAATGGTAGAATGTGGTCTTTGTTTTTCAATAATACAATTGAATCCTCAGCAACTTTTAAAGCCATCAAATGATGTTTTTCAACATTAAAATCATTGATTTTGCTATCGAAGACTTTACTGGTGTCGAATATTAATTTCAGTAATTGATCAAGGTTTTCATCAAGAACACTTTCTTTAAGTTCTCCATTTTGAACTGCTAACACAATTTCGTCATTCGTTTCGCCAGCATTTGTCGGCATTTCTAAAGCATTCCCAGCCAACAAGCCTTTAACTCTGTCATTAGATCCGCCCCAATCAGTAATAACAGTTCCTTTATATTTCCACTCATCTCTTAAAATATCTTTCATTAAATGGATGTTCTCATTCGTATGCGTTCCATTTAACATGTTATAAGACGTCATTAGACTTTTCAGTCCGCCTTCTTTGATACCAATACGGAATGGAGTCAAATAGATTTCTCTTAATGTTCTTTCATCAATGATGGAATCGATGACCATTCTTCTATACTCTTGGTTATTCGCTGCGAAATGTTTTAAACAAGCAGATACACCTTGAGACTGAATCCCTCTAATGTATGCAGCTGACATTTTACCAGCTAAGAATGGATCTTCGCTAAAATACTCAAAGTTTCTTCCACACAATGGATTTCGTTTGATATTTGTCCCTGGTCCTAAAACAACATTTACTCTTAAACTGACGGCTTCTTCCCCTAAGTATTTAGCCATTTCTTCTCCTAAAGCTTCGTTCCAACTGTTCGCAACTGTAACAGCGGTAGGATAACAGGTGGAGGGGATACTTGCATTTAGTCCAAGCTGATCCGCTGCGGCCGCTTGTTTTCTCATTCCATGTGGTCCGTCTGCTAAAAACATACTTCGTATATTGAATTTTTCCATATTCATCGTAGTCCAAAAATCTTTACCTGACATGAAAGAAGCTTTTTCCTCCAATGTCATTTTTTCGATTATTGCCTTATATTCCATAAATACACCTGTCTTTCGCTAATGAATTTTCAATTCAGCGCATGTTTATCACTATTAAATCTATGATTGAAAGACCACACCAATTTCAAAGAACATAAAGATGTTCTTATATCGCATGAAAAAATGATGTTTCATCACTTAATTCTTTTTTGATTTTAGTTTATGCATTTTCATACGGATATTCATTTCAAAGATAATCAATAACAGAATGGGTCATGCAAAAACCATACAAGCGCTAACATAAATATATTCATCATTTTAGCATAAAAAAAATTTGTGTTTTGAAATTGGTCATAAATTGTCAATTTCTGAACACAAATTGTAATTAATGTTTTCTATTTTGGAATTGGAATGAGTATAATCAACTTAAACCAGTTATTTTCTGTATTGATACATACACTTCCACCATACTTTTCTACAATATTCCTTATGCTCTTTATTCCGTATCCATGATATTTCATATTTTGCTTGGTCGTTACTAGATTTCCATTACTATATGATAATGTGTTTACAAAATAGTTTTCAAATC
This sequence comes from Candidatus Izemoplasmatales bacterium, assembly GCA_028691315.1. Lineage (GTDB taxonomy): Bacteria > Bacillota_I > Bacilli_A > Izemoplasmatales > Hujiaoplasmataceae > JAHIVB01. The sequence goes on from JAQUZN010000062.1 coordinate 7,003, forward strand.
GAATCAGAAGTAAATCGTTTTGAGAAAAAACTGCTAATTTAATCAGCCGCTTTCCCTCATCTTCTATACTGGTTACGCCTTCGATTGCATTATCTAATGCGTTGCCAAAAATAGAACACAAATCCATTGTAGAGATGAAATCCAATAAAATTCCATCGGCGATACAAGTGACGTTAATATTTTGTTCAATGCACGCAAGTGTCTTAGAAGTCAGTAATGTGTCAAGGACTTGATTTCCTGTTTTATATTGCGCTTCATATCGCTTAATCTCATTTTCGAGATTTTGAATATGTAGTTCCCTTTTATCGACATCTTTTTCATTACGAATAATGACAAGTTGGTTTTTCAAATCATGATATTTTTGATTAATTATGTCCATGCTTTCCTGAGACATGTAATATTGTTCATATTGTTTGTGAAGTAAATTTTCCATCTGAGCCAACTCCATTTGCGAATTGATAACAAGTTTATGCTCCATCTGAGAATATAGAATCACAATACCTACAAAGTCAACAAGAGTTCTAATATAGAAAATCTCCAATGGATATCTCCCTGACAATGGTGTGTTAACACTAACGAAGCTGATATTACTGATTGCAAAAATCAATATTGCAATTCCTAAGAATGAAATAACATCACTTTGTTTAATATCCGTGATAAGACCCTTTTTTCGATATCTAGATTCCATCATGTATACTGCGAGAAAAACAGTACCGTATATCAAAACAATAAGCAACTCACTTAAATACTTAAAATCAATATGAAATGATTGTTCAGCATAATAAAACATTTGCCATTGTAATGAGGCCGCAAACTCAGCAATAACAAAGGCTTGCACAACCATATAAATTGCACTTAGAATGCTAACATCTGAAACGGTATATATAAACAACAACATTAACCCAACAGCAATAACCATTCCTGGGATCCATAAGTATATTGGCTGAATTCCAGCAAGCAACTGAAATCCCGATATGACTCCAAAGAAACCAATAGCAATAATGGTTGTAACTGGCTTGTTGAATCTTTTTTTTGCAAATACTATGTATATAAGGCAAAATAGCCATTCAGCAATAGCGGTGTATATTCTCGGGATGTCGAGTAATTGTTCGGTCATAGTTTACCTCCAAAATGGTTTGCTAAAGCTTCCATAAAAGCCTTCTTTCTTGGCCTGCTAATCTTAAGTTCAGCTCCATTCACAATAGCAAATTCACCATTTACACCAGTTACTTCTTCTAAATTAACGAGAAAACAACTATTGCACAAATAAAAAGGGCACTCCTCTAACTCTTCAACCATTTTTTTAAGAGGAGATTTCATTGTAAAAACACCAGATTTAGAGTGAATAATGAGATAATGTTTCATTGTTTCAATATAATAAATATTGTTTGTATTTAAACGAACTGTTCCATTTTCCGTTGTCAAAAGGATGTATTTATCTTTTCTTTTGTTAATTTTCTCCAACGATTTTGACAACTCTTGACAAAAAGCAAAATACGGCACGGGCTTTAATAGATAGCTCATCGCATCGACTTCATATCCTTTAATTGCATACTGTGGCGTATTTGTAATAAAAATAATGATAACTTCTTTATCAAAGACTCTGATTTTCTTGGAGGCTGTCATCCCGTCAAGACGACTCATTTCGATATCCATAAACAAAATATCGTAGATTGCTTCATAATTTGAGGTGATTTCATCTCCATCTTGAAACATAAAATACTCAAAATACTCATTATTTTCTTTTGCGTAACGTTCTAGGTATTTTTGTATCAATTTTGCGCTTTCACGATCATCTTCTATAATTGCAATTCGAAATTTCATTCTTAATCTCCTCTTCATTTCGTAGTAAAATATTGAATTTTGTTATGGTTCTATTATAACATACCAAATTCCTATGTATCAAAAAAACCTAGATATACTATAAGTATAAATTTATGGAATTTGATGTATAGTCATTAATTTCGGGCTAATAATTAACGAATCAAAAAAAAACATATTAGATCTCTCTAACATGTTTTTTTAATTTTCTGCCTATTTAAAGATGTATTTTTTGAGTAGATTCTCGTTTTTATTAGTAAAATAAATAAGATTATCTCCTTATATGATTTAATAACCATGAAATTCATCCAAGACGCCTCAGGAAAAATCAAGTAGATAATTAGAAATCAGTTGTGATTACGATTGTGTAGATTGCCAAGCTTCTTTATCAACATAAAACTGATATATTTGATTGTCAATCTCAGTGCTTGTTAATAAGTAGAATTTACCATTTCTAACATCTTTTTCAATGTATTGATCTTGGATTGTGCTAAAAAAATGCTCATAACTAAAATCAGTACCTTCTATAGGTTGGTACAAATAGACGAATTGATTATCACCTTCACCTAAATAACTTGCCTTGAGGGTATCTTTGCCATCATCAGGATTAATATAATAAAACAAGTTTCCATCCACAACAATTACATGAACTTCATAGTATTCACTTTGAATATCGCTACAGCCAGTTGGTAAAAATAAGACTACAATCGCCAATAACAAAACAAACAAAAACTTAATATGTTTCATGCCCCGCACCTCGCTTTTGATGTCATTATATGATGTTTATGATTGCTTGTCAATATACTAAAAAGAGAAACATATAGACAACTGAATAAAAGCTCATCTTTCGATTTTTATCCTAATTCTTTCTTCCGAATATTCTATTACAAGGAATCTCATTGTCACTAAAATAATGGTAAATAGCAGATATAAGTTAACCCATACTTATAAATCTAAATCAGCGTTATTGTTATTTAGTGCTTTGTATTTATTCGCCATAAAATATCATTCGGTTATAAACATGTTTAAATCCCATTTTTTCATATAATTTCTTTGCACTTTTATTATTTAAATCAACATGCAAAGATAGTTTTCCTTCGGTAATATCAATGGCTCGTTTAATTAATTCTGTGCCAATTCCTCTACCTTTATAATCAGTACTAGTTCCGATATAAGCTAAATGATATGTAGGAATAAAATCATCAAACTGAGTGTTAACAATAATTGTTACTCCTAATATGGTTTCATTCTGTTTGGCAATCAAAATAAATCCTTTTTTGCTTGCGTTATTTAGAGCATCTTTCATTTCAATTAGTGGATCTGAATACTCTGCTAAATATGTTTTCGCTA
>JAQUZN010000063.1 GCA_028691315.1 Candidatus Izemoplasmatales bacterium
CGTATACTAGATTCTAAGTTAGATGAGTTAAGTAGTCCAGTTGATAAATATCCATTTGAAATTTGTGGCAATACTTCTTTCATTTTGACTATTTGAGTTGCATTAAAGGTAATAATAACTATTTGATCAGAATTTTGATATTCATCGATTAACAGTTTCAAATAATCCACTATTTCAGGATCTCCACTTTTAATTTCAATAAATAACATGACATCTTTTCCTTGAATGTGGTCAAAATATTCTCGTAAAGTAGGTATTTGAATTGTATAGTCATAACCATATGAATCTAAAATTGTTAGAGCTCTTAGTTGAGCTAAAGTTGAGTCTTCAACAATTAATGTTTTATTAGTCGTTCTTGTAGTATTTCCATCATGGATAACAACAATTTCATTATCTGTTGTTAAGTAAATATCAAGTTCTACAACATCAACATTTGCTTCAATTGCTAAATCCATGCTCGTCAAAGTATTTTCTGGAGCAATCATCGGCAATCCTCTATGTGCTATTACCATTGGTCTTTGAAGTAGAGTGTTTACTGGAAAATGCATAAATAAATCATATAAGTACTCATAGTTATCAACAATAATTCCATTTACGCCAGATATTAGCGCGCTTACAACGTCATTTGTCGTCAATTCAAAGGTATCTGACCATACAGAAACAAGTCGTTTTTGAAGGTAATACACATTATATTGAGTAGTATATTCTGAAGCAAGTTTTGCGACAATTGCTCCAGAAGAATTTGTGTTATCTCGAATTTGTAATAAGTCAGCATCCGATAAGATTGGTTTAGAAGAATCATAAGGAATTTCTAGAACTCCACGAATCATATTATATTCTTCTCTTGCACCTTGAAGCGCATCATCATTTGGGGAAATTAAAAAGACATCTCTTACTGAATATGATTTTAGTAAAGTTGCTATGGCTACTGCTACTTCTCTATTCTTAGTGTAAAATGCAGGCACGACATTTCCATTAGAATACTCAAATATTTCTTGAATAGTCATAATCGCAATTCCATTTGCTTGTACAACATCTAAATTACTGTTGATTCTAAATACAGCAGTTTGTGGACGAACTGCATTTGTGAGAGCTTGAATGTCTTCAACAGAATCCATCATTTTTATCGCAGCAGGAGGCGTAATAACATTTGTTTCAGGTGTATATAGATTTGGAATACCAGAATAATCAATGCTTGTATTATCAATATATTCTTCAGGCATATTTACTACTATGTTATTAAAAATCGCTTTAGAACCACTTGTTTGTAAACCAATTAACCCTTTTGTATAGTCATTAGCACTTTCATAAGTAATTAATAAAGTATCATTAATATACTCTTTCACAACCGAACCGAATAAGTCGATTTTTACACGATATATCGATTCTGAACTAATTTGTTCTGAATACGAAGTTGTTAATGGAACATTCCAGTTTCCATTAATTGATTTTGCAAATTCAATTCCATTGGTTGCAGTCGCATTTTGTCTGATACACATTTGAAAATAATTATCAGGGCTATAACGGTACATGATGGATGCCCATCTTGTTGGCTCTACTGCTGATAAAATCGAAAAATCTGTTTCAATGATATAATTTTTGAATCCTTGTAAGTAAGCTGGCAAAGTCACTACCGATGGAGTTGAAGTTGCTGGGGAATCTAAATATAGATATCCATTTTCAATTCCTGCGGAACCCTTTACTAAAGTATAGTCAGATGGAATATTACCATCTGCTAAGCTTGAAAAACTCATATTATAAATAGTGTATGATGTCTCAAGTGGATCTTTTGCAAACACGTAAATTACAACAGAGTCCTCACCAGTTGTAAATGTGAATTGGTGAATTCCTTTCGTTGTTGCGGTTAAAGTTGTTCCAACAACAGATAAGTTAGAACTTAAATTAGAAAGAACCCCTGTTGACAGTAAAACTTCACCAAGAGTTGCGTTATATGCATTTTTTGTTAAATCAATTAGTTGTCCGCTATCTACAAACAGATAAGGTCTTTGTTCTTGAAGTACAAACACATTCTCTTCTCCTTCTGCATAAACCTTGATATTCTCATACTTTGTTAATGCAGTAAAAGATATAACAAGCATTAATAAAACAAGAAAATTAAAGATTTTTTTCATAAAATTCCTCCCAAATCCTTTTTAGGAAACCGATTTCCTAACTCTATTATATGAAATTAATGGAATAAATGTCAAGATGTTTTTGATAATATTTGAAAACGTTTTCTAAAATGTATCATTTTCAATAAAAAAAACAACCAAGTGGCTGTTTTGTTTAATAATAATGATTTACTCAACATTACAAATAACTGGATAGTGGTCAGACAACATTACTGGTTCAAGGGTTTGTTGATCGATTGTTGAACTAGTGTGATTCCAATCCTCCGTTATATAGATATAATCAATTGGGTCCCCAAAAAGTGTTCCTTGAAAGTTATGAAATGTTGCTTGACTTAATTGTTTAAAACTGTATGTGTGATGAAATTTGTGTTTTTCAAGGAATGAGTGGACTATTTTGTCACTAGTGGCGTTAAAATCGCCTAGGATTAACTTCTTTAATGGATATGAGTCAAGTATGGTTACTAAAATTTTTATTTGCTTTTCTTGAATCTTGTCTGAGGCATAGTCTAGATGCGTATTGCAAATAATAAATGGAATAGCATTGTTTTGTTTAAAAATACCATATGTCGCAATACGAGGGAAAAAGGACTCTACATCTTTTGAAGGAGTAAATGGAGTATTGGTTAACCAAACCGTTTTTTCTTCTTGTAATTGAAACTGATTATATTTGTAAAAAATCGGAGTTGATTCTCCTGAAGAATCTCTTGGACTACCAATTATTTTATACTCATTTAATTCTTCTGATAAAAAATGTATCATATGAAGAGTTGACTCTTGAAAACCTATAAAGTCTGGATTTTCTTTTTTTATATATTCTACTACGGCATTTTTCCTATATTCCCACTGATTTTTTTTATCAACTGGGACATCAATCCGAATATTAAATGTCATGATTTTCACAATATTCACCTCAGATACTTTCTTTTTTTTAAGAAAAAAACCTCAAAGGAGGTTTTTTAATAGACTTGTAGCTTTTCTTGCTTGCATAAAACGGATAAAGTACCTTCCGCAAGAGCACGCATTTCATCTTCACCTGGATAAATGGTGATTGTTTGTATTGGATTAATATATGTTTCAATGTATTTGGTAAATGTATGATTATATGCTAACCCTCCGGTTAATATAATACCATCAATTCTTCCTTCAGCAACGAAATATAAACTTCCAATTTCTTTGACTACATTATATGCCATTGCTTTTAAGTAAAATTCTGCTTCAGTATCGCCCGCTTTAATTCTTCGGTCAATTTCAATTCCATTTGATGTACCTAGATAAGAAACAAGTCCACCTTGTCCAACAAGTTTTTTCTTGATTTCTTCTTTAGTATATTCGCCAGAAAAGCAAAGATCTACAAGTGGAAATGAAGGGACTTGTCCTGCCCTTTCTGGAGAGAAAGGTCCATCCCCGCCTAGGGCATTATTCACATCCACTACTTTTCCGTGTTTGTGAAGTCCGACACTGACTCCTCCGCCAAGATGACATACAATGAGGTTTAAATCCTCATATTTTTTTGCAAGAGTTTTAGCATGATGTCTAGCAATAGCTTTTTGGTTAAGAACATGAAATACGCTTGTTCTCTCAATTCCATTCAGTCCAGAAACACGTGCAATATCTTCGATTTCATCGACTGAAACTGGATTAACAATATATGCACTTCGGTTTAAAGGCGCTGCTAGTTCATGGGCAATGAGTGCTCCAAGATTGGAGGCATGTGCACCATACTTAGCAGTTCTTAAATCTTCAAGCATTTCTTCTGTCACAAGATAAGTTCCACCTTGTTTTAAAGCTTTTAACATTCCACCTCTACCAACGAATACATCAATATCTTCTACTTGATAACGATGCTCAGTCAAAAAATCAATAATAATTTGTTTTCTAAAGTCTAATTGATCAATTATTCTTGGAAATGTACTTAGTATCTTAACATCATGTTTTAGAACAGACTCTTGAATCAATTTATCATTGATAAAGATTGCAACCTTTGTTGAGGTTGAGCCTGGGTTAATTATGAGAAGTAAATAGTCCATGATGAAACACCCCCGCTAATAGAATTGAGTTCAGTTTTGCTTTTGGAGTATCCGATCTTGATGTGACAATGATAGGAACCAAAGCCCCCACCACTAGTCCAGCAGAGTCGCCATGAGCTAAAAACACAGCAGTTTTGTAGAAAACATTTCCAGCATCTAAATTTGGAAAAATTAAAATATCGGCAATACCCGCAACTGGACTATGAATTCCTTTATGTATAACCGATTCCTTTGAAACTAGGTTATCTATCGCATAAGGACCATCGACAATCCGATCAGTTGCATTTTCAAAATGCTTTTTTAACATATCTGCGTGAACCGTCGATTCAATCTTTGGATTCACTTTTTCAACTGAAGATACAATGCCAACTTTTGGAAGTGTATATCCTAAATGATGTGCAAGTTCAACTGCGTTATCCACAATTGCAATCTTTTCTTCAAAAGTCGGTTGAATCATCATTGCGCCATCCGACGCAAAAAGTACTCGATCATACTCAGGTATACTAATTATACCTACATGTGACAATAAAGGTTTTGACTTAATTCCATACTCATTATTTACAACACCTTTCAAAAGAAACTTCGTATCAATAAGTCCCTTCATTATGATATCGGCCTGATTTTGATGCACTAATTCCATCGCAATTTTAGTTGCTTGTTCAGGATTTAACTCATCAATTATTTGAATGTTTTCAAAAGATACATTTAATTTTATAAGAATCGTTTTAATAACTTTGGCATCACCAATTAAAATTGGCTCGATTATATTTAAATCTAGAGCTTCTTTGACAGCTTCTAATACAAATTCATCATGTGCAAAAACAACACAAAGTCGTTTTTTAGGCATATCTTTGCTTAAAAGTGATAACCCATCTAGATTTCTAAGCATATGTTACCCCAGATTCAAGAATATATTCTCGACCTTTTTGGAGTGCTTCAATATTAATATCGAGCATATGTGCTTTTTTGGTACCTAAAAATTTAGCGATTATCTTTTCTATCGTTGGTTCACTAAACATGTTTGTCAATTCTAAGTAAGCTCCCATCATAACAACATTAGCTACTTGGGTTGTACCAAGGTCAGTTGCAATATCATTAATTGGAATACCAATACATATTGCATTCTCAGATGTGATTTGTTCTTTAATAAGCGATGAATTGTATAAAATAAGTCCATTATCTTTCATACGATCTTTAAATTTATCTAAAGAAGGTAAATTAAATGCAATCAGATGAGTCGCTTTTTGAAAGACTGGTGAATTGATTGTTTTCTTACTAATAATTACACTACAATTTGCTGTACCACCTCTTGTTTCTGGACCATAAGAAGGAAACCATAGACCAAATAATTCTTCATATGTTGCACAATACGCAAGAAGTTGTCCAAACATCATAACACCTTGTCCACCAAATCCTGCTACTTTAATATTCACTGTATCATGCATTGTCTTCACCTGAATCCTTAAATACTTTTAGAGGAAATACTGGTGTCATCGAATTTTCAATCCATTTTAACGAATCAACTGGAGTCATTCCCCAATTGACTGGACAACTTGATAACACTTCAATTAATGTAAATCCCTTTTTCTCAATTTGATAAGTAAATGCTTTTTTAATTGCTTTTTTTGCTCTCATGAGTTGCTTAGGGTTATATACACTGACTCTTTCAAGGTAGGCAACGCCATCAATCTGAGAAAATAATTCACTGATTTTAATTGGTCCTCCAGTTAAGGCTTTATCTCTACCATCTTGAGATGTAGTGGTTTTTTGACCAATGAGTGTTGTAGGCGCCATTTGGCCGCCTGTCATTCCATAAATAGCATTGTTGACAAAGATTACCGTAATATTTTCACCACGATTTGCGGCATGAATTGTTTCGGCAATTCCAATGGATGCTAAATCACCGTCTCCTTGATAGGTAAATACAATATTGTTTGGTAACACTCTTTTAATTCCAGTTGCTTCTGCACAAGCACGTCCATGAGGAGCTTGTTGCATATCGCAATTAATAAATTGATAACTGAAAACACTGCATCCAACACTAGCTACACCAATTGTATCTTCGATAACACCTAACTCTTCAAGCGTTTCAGCAACGAGTTTATGAATAATACCATGTGTACATCCTGGGCAGTAAGAAAGTGGTTTATCAGTCAATCCTAAAGATTTTTTGTATTTGACTTCCATTTATTTCACCACCCTATTCTTAAAGTCTTTGATTGCAACAACTACTTCTTCAGGCTCTGGAACCATTCCCCCAGCGCGTCCAAAGAATCCTACTTCAAATCTGCCTTTATTTGAAATTAAAACATCATCAAGCATTTGACCCATACTCATTTCACAGCAAAGAATACCCTTGCATGTTGTTGGAATGTGATCAAAAGATGCTTTTGGATATGGCCAAAGAGTAATTGGACGGATTATTCCGACCTTAATTCCTTCGCTTTGTAAAATTTCAATGGCTGAACGAGCAATTCTAGACATTGTTCCATAGGCAACGATAACATATTCAGCATCTTGTAAATTAATTTCTTCAACTTTAGTTTCATTGTTTTTGATAATTTGGTATTTTTTTTGCAACTGGATATTATGATTTTCTAATTCCTGTGGATCTAAATATAAAGAATTAATGATATTTCTTCCAGGATGATTTCTAGTGCCAGTTGTAGCATAGTCTTTTCCTGGAATAAATCTTTTCTTTACTGGTTTATCAAAATCAACAGATTCCATCATTTGACCGATTAATCCATCAACAAGGATTAATACAGGGTTACGGTAATAATCCGCAATATCAAATGATTCTTTTAAAATATCTATTGTTTCTTGAATTGTTTCTGGAGCGTATACGATTAATTGATAATCTCCGTTACCGCCGCCTCTAGTAGCTTGATAGTAATCAGCTTGCGAAGGTTGAATTCCTCCAAGTCCTGGACCGCCTCTCATTACTGAGACAATTACACATGGAAGTTCAGCGCCTGCAATGTAAGTAATACCTTCTTGTTTTAATGCAATACCAGGTGAAGATGATGAAGTCATTACTCTTGCGCCAGCTCCTGCAGCACCATATACCATGTTAATTGCGGCGATTTCTGATTCCGCTTGAACAAAAACTTTTCCATTGGCTCTCATGTGTTTTGATAAATATTCAGGGATTTCATTTTGTGGTGTTATTGGATATCCAAAAAAAGCATCAACCCCACCTTTGATTGCCGCAAGTGCAATCGCTTCGTTCCCTTTCATTAATATTTTTGCCATTATTTATCCACCTCTACTGTGATGACTGAGTCCGGACACATCATTGCACAAAATGCACAACCTACGCATTTTTCTGGTTCAGATACGGTAATTATGTTATATCCAGCTTTGTTAAATGCATTTTTATCTTGGTAAAGAATGTGTTGTGGGCAAAACTCAACGCATAATAAACATCCTTTACATTTCTCTGTTTCAAAAGTTACTTTTCCTTTTGGCATGTTGTCCTCCTTTAATACCAATTCTTACGTAAATAAATCTTTAAAGGCAATAATTTGCCTTCAAATGTGTGTCCATCAATGTTAATGTCTTCATGAACACAGGTATATTGTATCTTTAAACCGGTTGCTTTTACAACCTTTTTTAAAATCTTTTCTCCTTCTAAAATAGTTTCAAAAGTTGTCTCATGAATAAGATTAGAATTGTTAATGAGTCCCGTCACTTTTCTACCACTAGCATCTTCAATTTTCGAGATTAGTTCAATGATTTGCTCCGGAGTAGATGTTTCATACCTAAAAATATTAATAACGATAAACAAATCAATTGACTCACTTAACTCTTGAAACTGAATTAAAAGCTTCGAACCAAGATCATTACCACCTAAATCATAAATTGCTTTTGTGTCTTTCATGTGAAATGGCATAAATACCCGTCCTGAGATATATGGTAAATCAGTATACATTCCATGTTCTTGGTCAGATGAAATGACTTGGATTTGAAACGTTTGCAATAGTTTTTCCATTTCCCGACTTCGAAAATAAGGATTGATAATATCTAGATCTACAAGATAGTCAACTTTTTCAGATATTGCTAGATTTAAAGCGATTTCTGATTTCCCTGAACCATAGTATCCTGTAAGGAAGGTTATTCTTTTCATTAGTTAGCGTTTAATATAGTTTGCTTGCAAACGGTTAATCGTATCAATCCTGTTTTTAGCAAATACTTTGGCTGCTGAATGTGTTGAAATGTCTTCAGTTTTTGCAATTTTGTATATGTCTAACAAGCGGTCGTATATTTTTTCAATATCACGAACTGCTTTTTCTTTAATGTATGTCGAGAGTTCATGATAAACATTGATTAGTCCACCTGCATTGATCACAAAGTCAGGGGCGTATAAAATGCCTCTATCCTTGATCATTACACCGTGTTTTTCATCATCATCTAATACGTTGTTTGCTGATCCTGCGATAACTTTGGCTTTAATTAAAGGAATGGTTACATCGTTAAGCTGTGCACCTAGTGCACAAGGGCTAAACACATCAACATCAAGTGCAAAGATTTCTTCAGGTTTTACATATTCGACTTGAGGAAGTTCTTTTTTCATTCTGCTAATATGGTTTTGATTAATTTCAGTAAAATAGATTTTCTTTGCTTTTGCTTCAACTAGGTACTTAATTAAATAATAACCAGTTTGCCCAGCACCTTGTACTGCAAATGTATATTGAGAGATATCATCATTACCAAATTGTTCTTGCAAAGAAGCTCTTATACCATGGAAAACACCTAATGCAGTTAGTGGAGATGGATTTCCACTTTTTCCTTCTAATCCTACTACATAATCAGTTTCCATATGGACGTAATCCATATCTTTTGTCGAAGTATTAACATCTTCAGCGGTAATATATCTTCCATTTAAACTTTGAACATAACGTCCTAAAGCTCTAAAATAAGCTTCACTCTTAACTTGGTTGGCATCTCCGATTAAAACTGTCTTTCCCCCACCAAGATTTAAACCTGCAGCTGCAGCCTTGTAAGTCATTCCTCTTGCTAAACGTAAAGCATCAAGCACTGCATCTTCTTCACATTCATAGTTCCAAATCCTTGTACCACCAAGAGCTGGTCCTAATGTAGTGTTGTGAATGCAAGTAACACCTTTAAGCCCTGTGGTTTTGTCGTAGAAGTAAATAATTTGTTCGTAACCATGTTTTTCCATGTAATCAAACTTATTCATAATACCCTCCTTTTATTTAGTCGCTTTCTATTATACATTAGAAAACGCTTACATGGATATTATAACATTATTGTATTAAAAATCAAGGAAAAAGAGTAGGAGATTACACAAAAAACAAAAGGTCACAAATCTTTAGATTTGGACCTTTTATCCCTTTATAATAGTAAAGCAATACAGTGTAAAACTAATATCTGTCTTTAACTATGTAAAAACGCTTTAAATTAGTAAAATTAACTACTTTTTATATTCAATATTTGATAAATCAATAACAAACCTGCAAATTTCGTCTTGATCTAGAGCGCTTTTTAGACACTTAATTGGTAATGTTTGATCAAGAATAACTTCAAAAGAAAATTTAGCAAACCCAGCACTACAATAACACCAGTTTTTAGATATTTCCATATTTTCTTGGATGATAGCTTCACGTGCAAATCCACAATGACAAGCATAGTAGCGTTTGGTTTTTAAGTCCTTCGCATGTAAAAAAGACAGGGTATCGTAAGGAATTTTGGTGATATACAACTTATTGTCTTTTAGAACTGCGGATAGTATTTCTTGATTATTTGCTACAAAATCAACCACTTCTTGTGTTATATCCTGTTCAAACCATACTTTTTTCTGATCACAATACGACTGAAGTTCAATTACTTTTCGAAGATGTCTTTCTTCTAAATACGTTTTTA
>JAQUZN010000064.1 GCA_028691315.1 Candidatus Izemoplasmatales bacterium
TCTTTGTGACTTCATAGCCAGATAGTTCTGCCGGTGCGTAGCTTCCAGTGTCTTCGCCTACTACATAAAACGTTGTTACCTCGCCTTTACAGCCAACTAGTGCAAACATGGCAAGTAAAGCAATTGTAAAGCTTAAAAACTTTTTCATTTTTATCCTCCTAAATGTTACTTATTAATCAATACACTTTTTATGTGTAGTTAATTCTTAATAAATATTGGGTTTGTAATAGCATAAAGCGTTTCTACTCCAAGAACTTCAATGACAATCCAGTCATTATCAGATAATCCTTCTATCTGGACTTGATTAGAATAATACATTGAATCATCTTCTATGGATATTGTTTTTACGATTACACCATTTTTATATATATTGATAGTTTCTATTTGGTCACGAGAAAACACATCAAGATCAATTACTATGGAAGAGGCTCCTACCAAATGATAAGTTTCTCCATAAGAAGATGAACCAATCTTTGCTTCTATCATCGGACCGTTTGTAATAAAACTGTTTCCATTTTTTAATGCATTCATAATATTTTCTTCCGTAAATGCACCATCAATTAAGACACATGTCGCTGGCATTCCAGTATACACTCCACGTCTTAAATATTGGTCTTTATAAAGTCCTTCTGCCGTAGATGTATCTTTATATGCAGAATTATATGTTCCTTCTATATTATGATTATCTGAACCACCAGTAGCTGGAAGGAATTTGTTTTCACCCACTATATAGCCATTGATGATATCAAACCATTTGAGTTTTGCCTCAAGATTTTCATTTCTGTTCGTTTGATAGAGTCCGTTCCAAATTTCAATAGTATCGAATTCATCTATTATTTCCCAATAGTTGAATCCAAGAACAGAAACGGCAAATGGATGGTTTATTTGGGCAAGTGCTCCACTTCTGATGGTCTCTCTTACCATATCAGTAATTTCTGTTACTGGGTCATCGCCTTTCAACGAATTAATATCTGCTTGTTCAAAAACATTACCAACACCAATAGATTGAAAATGGCCATAATCTGTCGTAATTTCTACTGCTCTTAAGGCAAGAAAATTGATTGCATTTCCAAAAACATCATATCCTGCAACAAAACGGTTCCCTTGTACCCATTCTGGAAGTCCTGCTGCAGAATTATGATCGGAGAGATATCCAAAATATAATCCTCTGTTTATGTTGCTCATTAAGACCTCATCAACTTCTTGTTTTCCATCACTATTCAGTGTATGTTGATGCAAATCTCCCAAATACATTCCTTTTGATGGGCCATCATACAGTTGTGTTAATCGAACATCATCGATTACATATGTTTTATAGTTTTCAACATCGATTGAAATAGTCTTTGTTTGATACTCATATCCTCTTTCAAAAGTAAGGGTATATGACCCAGTATATAATTTTAGAGTATAACCAGAGAGCATGTTGGTATTGACTCTTTCCATATCTCCATTTTCATATGTGATAATGATACCTGCGGTAATCATATCACCAGAATCAGTCATGACTCTACCACGAATTGTGGCAGGATAAGAATCAGACACACCAGAAAGAGTGGTAGTAACTTCTTGACAGCCAGTAAGCGTAATTAGTAGTAAAAAGACAATTAATATTTTTTTCAAGCGTCATTACCTTCTTTCAAAATGTTTTTAGTGCTTTTTCGGATGATTAACTTGGGTTCAAGTTGCAAGTATTCTTTTGTAGGCGTACCATCTGACAGACCTTGATATAGTAAATCCCAAGCTTTATTCCCAAGTTCTGAAATTTGCTGACGAATCGTTGTTAATGGAACAGTAAGAATTTCAGAAAAGATGAGATCATCAAAACCAACAATAGAGATATCATCAGGAATTGTTTTTCCTTGCTCTTGGATGGCGCGATATGCGCCATATGCCATCAAATCGTTTGAGACAAAGATAGCAGTAATATCGTTTTTCAATAATTCTACTGTTGCATCATATCCGCTTTGATACGAGTAGTTTCCTTCCTTCACAAGATTATCTTGAGAAGGAATCTCATGCTCTTCCAAAGCACGAAAATATCCCTTTAATCGTCTTTCAGCTGTATAGAAGCTCTTTGGGCCAGTAATACATGCAATCTTCTTATGCCCTAAATCAATTAAGTGTTTTGTCGCAATATATCCTCCAAGGCTATGGTGAACGGATACTCCTGGACAAGTCAACCCTTCAAGATAACTATCAAGAGCAACAAGAGGAATGTCTAGTTTATTGAGTAGTTTGACAAAATCACTTTGTTTTTCCATGCTTTCTGTTTGAGAGAATGCAATCAGTAGGCCATCAATTCCCCTATCCATCAGTAATGAAACTGACAATCTCTCTTTTTTTGAATCGTTATTAGAATTAGATAGAATAAGAGTATAACCATGTAAATTACAATAGGATTCAACACTTTTTGCGAGTTCGGAGAAGAAATTATTGGTTATATCTGGAACAATCAAACCAATCGTTTTTGATTTTTTCGTTACAAGACCAACTGCCATATGATTTGGTTTATAGTTATATTTCTTAGCGATATCTTTAATTCTAGTAATAGTACTTTCTGGCATAGATTTCGCTTTATCATTTAGTACCAAGGAGACAGTCGTAACAGAAACGTTAGCTTCTTTAGCAATATCAACGATTGTTCTTCTCACTTACCTCACCTCAATCCTATTATTTTATGATTTGTTAGAAATGCTTCAATTTCACCATTCGTTGGAATCGAAACCATCGCGCCAAGTTTTGAAACCGCAAGAGCAGATGCAGCAGTTGCTTTCAATAGAGAATCTGAAGTGCTATGCCCTTTGACAATATTTGCGGCTATCGTTGCTACAAAAGTATCTCCTGCAGCCGTTGTATCGACAACATTTACACAGAAACTTGGAATTCTTGTAATAGATTCAGAATTACCATATATTGATCCTTTATCGCCTAAAGTAATAATCACTTCTTTAACCCCGTTATTAATCAAATACTGAATCATTTTTTTTGATGAATTATCATCTGAATACTTAATACCAGTGATACTTTCTGCTTCCGTTTCATTTGGTATCAAGATATCAATATTTTTCAATGTTTTAGAATCAATCTTTCTTCCAGGAGCTGGGTTTACAATAGTAATCATTTTTTTTGTTTTTGCATAAGAAAGGCTAGATTCAACTACTTCAAAAGGAATTTCAAATTGTGTTAAGAATACATCTCCAGGAGACGCTTCATCGAGTGCTTTAACAACTTGGTCGTAAGTAGTTAAACTATTAGCACCTGAATTCACGATAATCCTATTGTCACTAGCGTTCACTAGGATTAGAGCAATCCCGGAATGGGCTTGTTCCCGAATTATTACATGTGATGTATCAATATGATTTTCTTTTAAAACAGATATTAGTTTTTCACCATACCCATCATTACCAACCGAACTTACCATAGATACACTTACATCTTGCCTTGCACATGCTACTGCTTGGTTTAGTCCTTTGCCACCTTCATTAATTAGAAATTCTTTACCAAAAATGGTTTCTCCAGGCTGAGGAAACACATTATAAGTGAACACAAGATCCATATTTGAACTTCCAGCGATAAATATTTTAGTCATAATCGGTACCTTTAAGATGATTTTTTATGCATAAATCGTTTTAGTAAAACGTTTTACTAGATTATTATACTTGTTTTTGAATAGACTGTCAAGATATCTTCAAAAAAAATGATAAAATAATGAAGCAAAGAATAAAGCTTAAAATAAAAACTTTTTTTGAGTCTATTGTCAACAGGTCGCTTTTTGTTTAACATAGTTAATCACATTAAAAACTAATCATGCGTAAAAAAAAACTCTGATAATAGTCTTTTTTCAAAGTGTCTACGGTACAGAGTGTATTTCTAGTATATGTTTTTCATTGAGTTATCTTTTAAGATTTGTTGAAAATGTATATCGTGATCCAATATAATAAGCTTCGACAAAATATAAAGCTACTCCACTTTGAACAAAAATATTAGCTTCCATATATAATATCGCAGAGCCTTCGGAAATATCCAAAATTTTCGAAATATGTTTTGAAGCTGTTATAGCTTCCAAGTCATAAGTTCCCTCGAATAATGATAGATTATATCTAGTTTCATATAACTGATATAATGAAGTGTTGGGGGTTATATATTCTATGATGTCAGGACATAATTGTGGGTTGATATAAGTTTTTTCAAAGCAAAGATTAGTTTTACCATTTCTTCTTATTCTTTCAATATAGTAACAATCAGTTGTGTTTCCTAAGTCAAGTTTTTCTTTTATCTTTTCATCTGCTTGAATCTTTTTGGCTTCTATTACAACACTATTCGGTTTTCCATTCTGATTATCAATAATCTCAGAAAAACTCGACATTTTTGAAAGTTTATAGTCTGCTTTCGAAGATTTTACAAATGTTCCAGTTCCTTTTACTTTATAGACATACCCCTCAACAAAAAGCCTATCCATTGCCTTTCTAATAGTGTGCCTACTCACTTTGTATATGCTCATTAGGTCAATTTCTCTAGGAAGCATCGAACCATATATATATTCTTTTGTAAGAATTTTATTCTTTATATCCTCATATATTTGTTCATGTAAATATCTCATCTCATTGTACATATCATCAACTCCTCGTTATTAAGTTTACCATTAATTCCACTAAAATCCAATATGTCCGTATAAAAAACTAAATTTTTAAAGAAAATGTAAAGCTTTTCAAAAAAGCTCTTGACATGTACGTACATAGTGTTAAAATATAATTGCATGTATAGACATACAAAAAAATAAACGGGGGTTAGTATGAAAAAAATTGCTGTAATTGGTAGTTCGGGTGGAAACCTATTTAGTTTGGGTGGAAAAGATCCTAACAAATTGCTTGGAGAAATTCTTACTCAAGCAGAATCTGCAGGGATTAATGTAAGTAACATTGTGTTTGTTGGTGCAACTTCATCAATGGACAGTATCAAAGCATCTACAATGGCAAGTTTATATGAAATTTCAAACGGGGAACTTGTCAACTCAGAATTAGTAAGTTTAAAAGAAGTTAACGAATTAGCAAAGGAAGCTGATAAGAAACTTAGTATAGATATTCTTGCTGGTAACGTTGATGGAATTGTTGTTATGAGTGCTGACGCAAATGGTGTCAATTTATTAAGTTTAACTGCTGCTGCAGAGAAAAAAATTCCAGTCACAGGTACTGGTGGAACGTCAATGGCTTATATTCAGTCTTTGGGTGCAAAAGTAATCTCTGTTTCAGGTACCACAGGTACCACAAACAGAACGAGGGCTATTGCTGCAATACAAAGTTTATCAAAGTTTTTTGGTATTAAGTATCATGCTGTAATTAAATCATCTGGATCAACAAATAGTGTTGATAATTCAAAAATATTAAGCAGAATTAGCATAAGAGGCATTATGTTAGCCTCTATTCCTGGATTCATAGCTATGGCATTAGTATTAGCTTTAAGTCAAATACCGTTTTTATCTAGCTTATATGGAATATTTGATATACTAATTCTAGCATTACCTGTTTTAGTGTCAGTTATCGCCGCAAAACAAGTGTCCGGATTAGATGAAGTAGGCATAGTCGCTGGTCTAGTTGCTGGTGTGCTTTCTGTAAATGGTGGAATTATCGGGGGAATCATCGGGGGAATCATTGCTGGTATTCTTGCGGCGTTATTTATTGAACAAGCAACAAAATGGAAAATTCCTGGAACCACTTCAAACATTATTGCAGGAGGCGTTGCTGGATTGGTTTCTGGTTTATTGGTTTACTACTTAATCGCACCAGTCGCCTTATTAGCTGGAGATGGAATTAGATGGTTAATTGATTCAGCACTACAATTCAGTCCAGCCTTAGCTGGTTTAGTAGCTGGATTATTAATTTGGCCAGCCATCATGGGCGGAGTATATCATGCAGCAATATTGCCGATTGTACTAATTGAGATGGAAATTGAGGGAATGAGTTTCTTAGGTGCAGTAGATATGGTAGGTTTAGTAATGGTTTCTGCTGGAATCACACTTGCAAATATTGTTTGGCCAAGAAGAAAAGATGATCGTTCGATTGCCGCTCCTGGTTTTGCTATTAATGTAGGATTTGGTACATTTGTTGAAGCGGCATATCCATTCATGTTTTCAAACAAACTAATAATGGCGACAGCAATTATTTCATCTGGAATCGGTGGATTATTTGTAGGATTGTTAGGAGTAAAAGGAACCGCTTATGTTCCTTCAGTTATTGCCCCTGCACTTTCAAACAATCCTTTAGGGTTTGCAATTTGTATGCTGTTGGCAATGAGTGTTGCTTTCGTATTAACAATGGTAATAAACAGAACCAAGCATAAAGAGGTGAAAGTAAAATGATAAAGAATGATATGAAATTGAAACTAGAAAAAGGTAGAAAAAAGGTATTAGATGCAATTAAAGAACATAATGGAACAACCTTATTAAGTACTGGAATCACGGGCGATGATGCAAGAATGGCTAAAGCGGCTGTTGATGCAGGAGCCAGACTATTAGAACCAAATCATCCAGCCTTAGCACTTGCAAGAGGTTATAAAGGCGTAAATAACATGGATGACGCTGAACAAGTAAGACATGAGATTAAATTAGAACAAATGCTAGAGGCTGCTCATGGGGTTAGACAGGTGGTAGGAGAAAGCATCTATATAACTATAGGCGTGCCAGGTGGGTTTACTGAAGTTATGCCAGTATTATTATCAGATGAAGACTTTATTAATATTGCTAGATCAGGTGTGGATGGTTTACACACACATAAATCTAGCATTGAAGACTTAAAAGAATGGGTAGAAAAAGCTCATAGTTTTGGATTATTAGTTGATGCATATATTGGTATGCCAACAGATAAGCATATATTTGGAGTTCCAGCTGAAACTCCTGAAGAAGTTGCTTGTGTAGCAAAGGAAATGGAAGCTATCGGTGTAGATTTTATCGGAATGATGACTGGAATGAGTTACGAAGGTGTAAAAGGCGGAGAAATCCATCCGTTTATGAGAGCTAGACTAGAAGCATTGGTTGGCGCAGTGAGTGTCCCAACAATTGCTGAAGGTGGAATCAATAAAAACAATTATAAAGCGTTTAAAGAGGTTGGAATCAATATTTTAGTTATAGGAACTGCATTTGACAACATTGCAGCAAAAGCAATTCAATCAGAAGTTAGAGAATTTATTAAATAGTCTACAACTTAAAAATAGTTTACATCAACTAAAAAGAACCCAAAACCAGAAAATTTTGGGCTCTTTTTATCTAAAAATTTATATGTTCTTCTACTTCATTGATTCAACTGAAATATTAGTTGTTTCTATATATGGCTTATAACTAAAGCTTAATCAATTTTTATTGAAACCTATGATTCATGCATATAATTGCCTTTATTCAATATTATTTTATCGTTTATCGATATATTTTTATTGACAGACAAAATTTATTGTGATATGATATGCGTATAGGGGTGGTAAATATGAAACAAGAATTTAATAAAAAGCAATACGGAGCAATTACTAAAGTCGTCAACGTCATTTTAAAGTGGAGCATTACATTTGTTTTTGTTATATTAGGAATTATGTTAGTCGGTTTTATAGCTGTTGTGTTTATCCCACAAACGTTATTAAACTTTAATATGGCAAACCTAGAACATATAAATATTCAGTTTGCAAATATAATGTATCAGATCAATGAGAATATCTTCTCAGGAATTACAAATGTTAAAAACATGATTCTAATTATACTTTTTGCAGGAATTGTCAATCTTTCGTTCTTTCAATTTGTTCAAATTCAATTAAGGAAAATTGTATCAAGCATCAATGATGAACTACCATTTAAAAGTTCAAATGCGGTTATTTTAAGAAACTTAGGGTTAGGGTACATCATCGCAAGCATCGTTGTTTCTTTAATAAATTCATGGATGATGGTGGTTATAGTCAATACTTTCGAAGTTTATCAAGCATCAATCAATTTTTCAATAAATCTCCAGATGGCATTTATGGGTATTATAATCTTAATTCTTGCATATGCTTTTAGTTACGGATCGTTTTTACAAGAAGAACACGATACGACTCTTTAATATGCCAATTATAACTAGACTAGATCGTGTCCTTGCCGATCGTAAAATGCAATTAAGTGAATTAGCTGACAAAGTCGATGTAAGTATTGCAAATCTATCAAATCTAAAAACTGGGAAAGTCCGGGCCATTCGTTTTACTACACTTGAGAAAATCTGTGAAGTATTAGATTGTCAACCTGGAGATATCATGGAATATTCAAAGGATGAAGAGTAAAACTTTTCGTTAATTAAAAAAAGATGATTGAGATACACCTCGTATCTTCAATCATCTTTTTTGTTTTATATCTTACAAATTAAATTTTAGTTATCTCTATAATATCTACTTCACCTTTTTCATAAACTCAATAAAAGACTCATGCTTCGGATTATCCATAATCTCAGGGGTTCCTTGTTCTACAATTTCACCTTTATCCATAAAGATAACATAGTCCGCAAAGTCCCGTACAAAACTCATTACATGAGTAACAAATATGAACTCTTTTCCCAGTCCCTTTAGGTCTTCTACTGCAGTTAATACTTCATAAGTAAGAATTGGGTCTAAACTAGCAGTTGGCTCATCAAGAAAGATAATATTGGGATTGATACTCAAAGCTCTTGCAATCGAAGCCCTCTGCGCTTGACCGCCAGAAACATTCTTTGGTAATTTATTCACTTGGTCGCCCAAATGAAGTAGTTCCAAATACTTCAATGCAGTCTTATCTGCATCTTCTTTTGAAAAACCTCTGGTCTTTTCAAGTACTAGTGAAATATTCCTTTTTAATGTTAAATGTGGAAACAAGTTATGAGACTGAAAAACAAAACCAATACTTTTCCTGTATTCTTCATCAAAGACATTCATTCCATTCACATGAATTTCTCCAATTGATGGTTTTTCTAATCCAGACATCATTCTTATCAAAGTTGACTTCCCAGATCCAGAAACACCTATAATGGCGATTGATTTGTACTTTGTTAAGTTTAAATTAATATTCTTGATTACCTCTACATCATATGTATGTGATAAGTTTTTAATCTCTAATTTCATATTGCCCACTTCCTTTCAATCCACTTCGTAGCTTGGGAAAGAGGAATAGTAATTAACAAATATAGCCCCCACATAATGATGTACCCCTCCACAAACGCAAACGTTTGTGATTGTGCAACCCGGATTGCATAATATAATTCTGTAAAACTTAGTACATTTAATAATGCACTCCCCTTAATAATCAATGAAAAATTATTCATCATTGGTGGCATTAGTATTCTTACAACTTGAGGAATGATAATATATCTATATCTTTGAAAAGGAGTAAACCTAAATAAGTCCATTGCCATGTATTGATCTCTTGAAATGCTTGAAAATGCTGATTTATATACATTCTTCATGTAAGGCGTCATATATACGATCAAAGCAATCACACCTAAAACATTTCGACTAAAAGAACCAAAGGCCGGCCCAATCAAAAAAGCAGTTACGATAATCATAACCAGCAGTGGAGTTCCATAAATTATCTCTGTAAATACATCTACTAGTGCAACGAAATACTTCATTTTTGAGATTGACAACAAGTAAAAAACAAAACCCATAACCAAACTACCGAAGAGTGCAATGATAGAAACAAGAATGGTATTTTTTACTCCCGTCGTTATTAAATAAGAATAAGATTCATATGCATTAATATCAAATTTACTCGTTTGTCTTAATACAATAAAAACAATGAATGCGACTATTGTTAAAATAGCCGCAACATAAGATAGTTTTTTATTCATTGATATAGAAGTCCAATCCGTATCGTCCTAAAGCCAAAATAATAGCCGCATCCCAGTTTGAAGATAATACACTATATAATCCGCCTGCTTCATTAAAAGTATCGATAAAGGCATTTGCTTGCGCTAATAGCTCAGAATTTCCTTCTGCGACTGCCATTCCAATCGGACTGGACTGGAATGCATCCCATAATACGATAAGATCGGAAGAGCA
>JAQUZN010000065.1 GCA_028691315.1 Candidatus Izemoplasmatales bacterium
TCTTCTGGTGGTGTTGTATCAGGTGTCATTATGACTATGTTACCGTCTATGACTTCATTTGTACTACCAGCAAGACTTGGCTTAGGAAATTTTCCTCTTATTGGCAATATCATTGAATCAAAATTCATGAAAGAAGTACTTGGCTCTAGTGGTATTAGTATTAATGAAGGAAGCTTAATTTCTTTGTTCATCATGATTTTATCAATTGTCGCATTCATAATGATTACGCGAGTTGACAAAGAAGGTGAAACATTAATATGATAAAACGAAAGTTTAAATCTAATGTTTTTAAAAGCATTGGTATTTTATTTACTTCAATTACATTTTTATTGCTTTATACACCAATTGTATTAATCCTTACTTTATCATTTAATAACTCTGAAAGAGCGTTTGGATTTGAAGGATTTACGTTTAAATGGTATTTAGAAGTATTCCAAAATGATCAAATTAGAGGTCCAATCTTGAATACTTTAAGTGTTGCATTATTATCTACGATTATATCTACTGTCTTAGGAACAATTTTTGCGATTGGTATTCACTCGTTACAGAAAAATCATCGAATTAAACTAATGGTTATGAACAATATACCCGTAGTCAATCCGGATATCGTTACTGGTATTTCATTAATGATTGTGTTTTCGATATTATCCTTTACTTTAGGATTCTATACTGTATTACTTGCGCATGTTTTCTTTTCCATTCCGTATGTCGTATTAAATGTCATACCGAAGTTAAAGAAACTTGACTCGAATTTATATGAAGCGGCTTTGGATCTTGGATGTTCAAAAATAAGTGGCGTAACAACAGTTATAATCCCTAATATTACGACTGGAATTATCGCAGGCGGACTAATGGCATTTACAATGAGTATTGATGATTTTGTAATTACATATTTTACATCTGGAAATGAATATATGAATATATCAACGTGGTTATATGCTGTTTTGGGTAGAGGTAGAAGTTTCACTCCTGCAGTGTATTCATATAATGCATTAATTTTTATTGTAACAATCATTATTATTTTATTCATTAATTTAAAGAAAGATAGAAAGGAAAAAACATCATGAAAAAAATATTAGGAGTATTTTTTATTGCACTATCAATTACATTAACATATGGTTGTAATCAACTTCCAAAACTATATGTTCTGAATTGGGGAGATTATATGGATTCTGATTTAATTAGTACATTTGAAGATGAATACAATGTGAATGTAGTTTATAAAGAGGTTGGCTCAAATGAAGAAATGGCGACACTTCTTCAAGCTAAAACATCTGTATACGACATCGTAATTCCATCAGATTACATGATTGACAAGTTAATTCAAGAAGATTTAGTTCAACCAATTGATTTTACGAAACTAACTAATTTCTCGAATCTTGAAGTAATCGATAGCTTATCAGCCCTTTATAGTGATTCTGGAATTGAAGACTATGTTGTTCCATATGCTTGGGGAACAATCGGCATTATGTATAACACAAATGTTGCAGGATTAGATACTTTGTTAAACAATGAAGGCTGGCAAGCTTTCTTTGAGCATGGAGATACATACAGAACAGCTATGTATGACTCGCCACGTGATGCTATTGCTGCTGCACTATTATATAAAGGTTTTAATGTTAATTCAGAAGAAGATTCAGAATTATCAGCTGCAGAAACTGCATTAAAAGATGCGAATTTCTATGCATGGGGTGAAGATAATCTTAAATCTCTTGTCATTGAAGGTGTTGTTGACATGGCTTTAGTGTACTCTGGAGATTACTTTAGCGAATATTATATTGCTGACGAAGAAGACAGAGCGATAAATTTTGATTATTATGTACCAAGTTCAACGAATGTATGGTTAGATGCTATGGTTATTCCAACCATATCAGAAAATTCTGATTTAGCTTATCAGTTTATCAATTTCTTTTTAAGAGAGGATGTTGCACTTCAAAATTCTGATTACATCGGATATGCTCCATGTTACAAGGTAATTTATAATCAAATGGTAGATAGCTTAGGATATGATTTTGAGACATTTAATCCTTATCCAGTAGGTTCAATTAGACAAATGTACGTATATGGATCAAACGCAAGAAGTGAAGCTCTAGTTTCAATTTTAGCTAGGGCAAAAGCCGCATAACATAAAATACGCTAATTAGCGTATTTTTTTTATAAATCCCTTATAATAGCAGAATACTTATTCTTTTTTTTTTAAGCAATTTATGTTAAAATAATAACATGTTTAGAATTTGGAGAAAATTATGACTAGAACTGAACAAAGAGAACAAACTGTACTATTAATCTACCTAAAAAGTATGGGCGGAAGTTATATAGAACATGATTATGAAATAGAAATCTTAGATTCAGTAGAATCTGTTTTTTTACATATTACCGAAATCGATAACATTATCGAGAAAAATCTGACTAATTGGACAATAGACCGACTTAACTATGTGGATAAATCAATCATTCGATATGCTGTATATGAAATGAAATATACAGATACTCCTTATGAAGTAATTATTAATGAAGCGATTAATTTAACTAAAAAGTACTCGAATTTAGAAGATGATTTAGCAAAAAGTTTTAATAACAAATTATTAGATAATATTAAAAATAGTATTTTTAAATAAAGCGTGGTGATTTCAAATGGAAAGAACTTATTTGACTGTGACTGCTTTAAATCGTTATCTGAAGTTCAAATTTGATAACGATGCTCAATTACAGTCAATTTTATTGAAAGCAGAAGTTTCAAACTTTAAACGCCATAGTAGAGGACATCTGTATCTAACATTAAAAGATGAGTCATCGCAAATTTCTGCAGTGATGTTTGCAACTCAAACCAAAAGTTTGTTATTTACACCAAAAGACGGGTCTAAAGTCATTATACAGGGTTATATTTCTGTATATGAGCCATATGGAACATATCAAGTATATATTACTAAAATGAGTGAAGACGGTATAGGCGATTTATATCAAGCCTTTGAGCTGTTAAAAGCTTCACTCGAAAAAGAAGGCTTGTTTTCTGAATCAAGAAAAAAATCAGTTCCTTTGTTTCCAAAGGCGATAGGAGTTATTACAAGCCCTACTGGAGCTGCTATAAGAGACGTTATTCAAGTGATAGGTAGAAGATACCCACTTACAAAGATTATTGTTTATCCAGCCCTTGTTCAAGGAGTAGATGCAAAGTATTCTATAGTTAATCAAATAAATAAAGCAAATAAAGATATGTTAGTCGATACACTAATTGTAGGCCGAGGTGGAGGTTCCATTGAAGACTTATGGGCTTTCAATGAAGAAATCGTTGCTAGAGCAATCGCAAACTCAGAGATTCCTATCATATCGGCAGTAGGTCATGAAACTGATTTTACAATTGCAGACTTTGTTGCTGATTTACGAGCGGCGACTCCAAGTCAGGCAGCAGAATTTGCTGTCCCTGATCAAGCAACTTTATATTTACAAATTGAACAATTAAAACAAAAAGCTACTTTATCAGTTAATAACGAGCTTGTCAATTTGCGAAAACAACTTAATAAAATAAAATCATCGATTGTGTTTATTGAGCCTTCAAGATTATTCCAAACAAATGAAATGAAAATCGACCATTTGATTGATCGATTAAACCGTACTTCACCAAAAAATTTGTTGCTTCAAAAAGAAGAGGAAGTAAAGGCATATAGAAACCGACTTCAATTGTCTTTTAAACAACAACTTAAAATCCGTGAAAGCGAGTTTTTAAGACATATTGAAAAACTGGAACTTGTAAATCCTCTTTCAATTATGAAAAAAGGATTTAGTATCGTTAAAATGCAAAACAAGATTATTGATACTGTTTTAAATGTCCATATCAATGATGAAGTTCGTATTCAACTCATTGATGGACAGTTCACATGTCTTGTAAATAAAATTGAAAAGGGTGAATCTTAATGGATAAAAAAATTACTTTTGAAGAGGCTTTAAAAAAACTTGAATCAATCGTCAAAGAACTTGAATCTGGCCAGCTTTCACTTGAAAACTCTGTTTCAAAATATAATGAAGGAATTGAACTTGCAACTTTTTGCAACTTAGAATTAAAAAATGCAGAAGTAATTGTGGTCAAGATGATGAACCAAGAACAACTCGTTGACTTTCAGGTAAAAGAAGAAGAATAATTTTGGTGAAAATATGATTGACTTGATGAACATTCAAAACCCCGAATTCTTAAAAACACTAAATTCAAAAGAACTTACCGAACTAGCATCTGAAATTCGGTCTTTTATTATTGAAAAGGTTTCGGTAACTGGTGGACACTTATCCTCTAATCTTGGTGCTGTTGAATTGATTATTGCGATTCATAAGGTTTTTGATTCACCAAAAGATAAAATCATTTTTGATGTTGGTCATCAAGCATATACGCATAAGATATTAACTGGAAGAGCAAGTGACTTTGATAAACTTCGTCAATTTGAAGGGCTTTCTGGATATATCAAAAGAGAAGAATCAAATCATGATATTTGGGAAGCAGGTCATTCTTCGACAGCTATTGCTGCCCTAGCTGGCTTTGAGATTGCACGTGATGTGAATAAAGAAACATATAAAGTAATGGCGCTAGTTGGTGATGGTTCATTAAATAGTGGATTGAGTTTTGAAGCACTGAATTATTTGGGTCATCAATCAACATTGCACCCTTTGATTATTTTAAATGATAATGAAATGAGTATTTCCAAAAATGTTGGTACTCTTGCAAAACTCCTCAATTCAATGCGTTCTTCTAAAACGTATGCGAAGGCGACAAAAACCGGATCACGTTTACCATCTTTTTTTCATGATTTAAAAAATAGAATTGGCGATATGGTTCGTGGTTTTGCGAAAAATATGACGATATTTGATGATTTAGGTTTTCATTACTATGGACCAATTGATGGTCATAATTTTAAAATCTTAATAAAATATCTTGAAATGGCTAAAAGGTTAAATAAGCCTTGCGTTTTACATGTTATCACAAAAAAAGGCAAAGGATACATTCCGTCCGAAGAAGATCGTCTTGGAATATGGCATGGTGTAGCTCCCTTTGAGGTAGCTTCAGGAAAACCCAAGCAACTTTCTAAAGAATTCATGATGTCATGGAGTAATATAATAAGTAGCTACATGGAAGAGTATGCTCAAACTCATCCTCAATTTAGAGTGGTCATTCCAGCAATGATTACTGGTTCTGGATTTATCAATTTTCAAGAAAATTATCCAACTCAATTAATCGATGTTGGTATTTGTGAATCATTCGCAATATGTTTTGCTGGTGCATTGTCGATGAACTCATTAGAAATTTTCGTTCCGATTTATTCATCATTTTTACAAAGAGCATATGATCAAATCTCTCATGATATTGCAAGACAGGATTTACACATTGTTATCGGTATTGATCGAAGTGGTTTAGTTGGTGATGATGGTGAAACTCATCAAGGATTATATGATATTGCATATTTGAAACATATTCCAAATATGGTTATATTACAACCAAAAGATGCACTTGAAGCTTATATGCTATTGGATTATGCTTTTAATATCGCAAAACACCCAGTTGCAATTCGCTATTCTAGGAATAAAACGTATTTTATCCCTGGATCTTTTAAACGAGTAGAGTCTATAACTACGCCATCGTGGACAGAAATCACTGATTCTGGTGTTGTTGAGTTAATTACTTATGGAGATAATGTGAATCGATTTTATGATATTATTAAGCAAAACGACTTACCAATTCATATAGTAAATGCTCGTTTTATCAAGCCGATGGATACACAAATGGTAAAAAAAATACTTGAGTCTAATCATCCAATAGTTGTGCTAGAAGATGTAACGAAAATCTCAGGTTTAGGAAGTAGTATTCTTGAGTATGCGGCTGAGCTTAATATGTTCCCTAAACAAATGACGATTTTAGGATTACCCGATAAATTTATTGAACAAGGAAAGCAAGAAGAAATATTTCATAAATATGGTCTTGATGACTTAAGTATTCTCACATTTTTAAAGTCTTTATTGAATCAATAACAAATTGAGGTGCACTTATGCTAAAACATCTTAAAATAACAAACTTTGCGATTATTGATACTATTGAGATTGATTTTTATTCTGGGTTTACTGTTTTAACTGGTGAAACTGGTGCTGGAAAAAGTATACTTATCGATGCAATCTCACTATTACTTGGTGATAGAGCGAGTCAAGAAATGGTTAGAAGTGGTGAAACCACTGCTACAATTGAAGCGATTTTTGAATACGATCATGAGCAAATACGTGCTAAATTAAATAAACTTGGTATTGATACTTTTGATAATGAAATTAAAATATATCGTGAAATCACAACACAAAACAAAAATATTGTGAAGCTTAATAACATAAGTATATCTATCCAAGATTTAAAAGACATCACGAAAAATTTAAGCGATGTTCACTCTCAGTTTGATACTCAACGTTTAATTAATCCATCAAGTTACGTAGAACTAATTGATGGGTTTAAACGTCAAATGTCTGAACAATATCTTGATGAATATCACGATTATTTGGCTGTATATAAAGATAAACTGCATGTATTTAATAATCTTTCTAATACGAAAAAAGAACTTAATGAAAAACTAGAGATTTATCAGTATCAATTAAAAGACATATTGAAGTATAAGTTATCTGCCGATGAAGTTGATACTTTGCAAGAACAAGAAAATGTGTTATCTAATTTTGACAATATTTTTTCTCATCTTCGTGAAGCAAAATCAATTTTAGAAGACCAAGCAATGATGGATATGTTTTATCAAGTATTTTCATCTCTTGAAAGATTGTCGTCTGTTTCAAAAGATTTTCTGGAGTTAACTCAGAGAACTGAAAATTACTATTACGAAATGGATGACATTAGTCATCAAATCAACCAAAAAATTGATTCAATGAATTTTGATCCTGATGAGTTGGAAAGTATACAAGAGCGACTTCATGAATTGCAATCTTTACAAGAAAAATATCATATGACTATTCCTGAATTAATTGAACACACTGTTTTCTTGGAAAATGCAGTAGATCAAACTGTTAACTTTGATGAATATATTGAAAAAGCTAAAATTGAATTACAAAAAGCTTTTGAGAATGTGCTAAAGTCAACAAAAAATCTAACGTCTTTAAGAATTCAAGTCTCTGAAAAAATAACTAAAGAACTTAAAAACGTTTTAAAAGACTTAGTACTTCCAAACACTGAATTCAAAATTGATATCAAGCAACAGTCACCAAAAGATATGTTTGATTCATCAAAGTTTTTGAATCACGGAATTGATGAGATTGAATTCTTTATTTCTACGAACTTAGGAGAACCATTAAAGCCATTGTCTAAAACGGCATCTGGAGGCGAAATGAGTCGAATTATGCTTGCATTTAAAGCGATATTTATTCGAAGTCAAAATCTAAGTACAATCATTTTCGATGAAATTGACACAGGTATTTCAGGATATGTTGCCAAGCAAATTGCATGTAAGATGCAGGAAATTTCGGAATTTTGTCAAGTGATTTCAATTACGCATATTCCTCAAGTAGTAGCAAAAGGCAAATATCACTTAAAAGTGGAAAAACATGAAATTAAAAACCGAACAGTTGCAAAAGCATATTATTTAGATCTTGATTCAAGGATTAAAGAGATTGCACATATGATCTCCGGTGATAAACTTTCTGAAGCTTCCATTCAAAGTGCAAAAGAGTTATTAATAAATAATTAAAAAAAGGACTGTAAATGTGAATTTACAGTCCTTTAATATTTTACAGGTTACTACCCTAATACTTTTGCCATTTCAACAATAGCAGTGATAAATAAACCTAAAACCATTCCTAAAATTAAGATGATTAAGATTACTTTCCCAAATTTGCTTTTTGTAGGATCATAAGTTTTAATTTGTACTTCATTAGCTGCATTTGGCTTAGGTACATTTTTCGAATTTGCCATAATATTTCACCTCTTAATTCGTTGCTTTATTCATTATAAACGATATCCTTCAAAAAATAAAGGGATTTTTCATGAAATATTGAAATTTTCTTAAAATTATACATCATCCTCTTTCAAATTTTGCAAATAAGTAATAACTTGTTTTGTTATATGATTAGGAGTAGATGCACCACTAGAAACACTAACGATTTTCTTGCCTAAAACCATTTCCTTTTGAATGTCTAAAACAGATTCAATAAGGTAGGTTGGCGTGTGAGTTTCCTCAATACTAATCTTTACTAAAGAAGCGGTATTATTACTTCTTTTATCGCCAACAATAAAACAAGCATCAACGTTTTTATTAGATTCTATTATGGCCTCTTGACGAATTCTTGTCGAATCACATATTTCTTCAGAAATAATGGCTGTGGGATATGCTTTTTGAATTATTTCAACTAAAATGGAGATATCTTTAATTGAAAACGTTGTCTGGTTTGTCACAAAAATCTTTTGTGAAGATATTGATAATTTATCGATGTCTTTTTCATTTTCAACAACATGAATTTTATCAGTTATTCCGAGGATGCCTTCGGTTTCAGGATGGTTTTTTTTCCCAATGTATATTATTTCATAGTTTTCGGCAACTTTATTTATAATTAGGGTTTGAGTATGATATACGTCTTTACAGGTTGCATCAACGACGGTTACACCTTTTGAAATTAAGAGTTTTGTTATACTTTTTTGAATACCATGTGCAGTAATAATAACCGTTCCAGTGGTAATAAGTTGTGCCAGTTCAAGACGACTTTTTGAAGGTTCATCAATCGTAATTACACCCTTTTTTGCAAAATCTGAAACCACATACTG
Source organism: Candidatus Izemoplasmatales bacterium (assembly GCA_028691315.1). Classification (GTDB taxonomy): domain Bacteria; phylum Bacillota_I; class Bacilli_A; order Izemoplasmatales; family Hujiaoplasmataceae; genus JAHIVB01. Next base: position 8,780 of record JAQUZN010000065.1, read on the forward strand.
ATTATGAACAATCATTCCTAGAAGTTGAATTGGTCGAGGGTACTTTGGATTGGTTATAACGTCTTCGACGATTTTGATTGCATTTACTACTCCAGGGCAAAAGCCTCTTGGTCTAATTGCGATGACTTTCATCGAAACCCTCCTTAATGTTTTACTTATGGATGAATATATTATATAATAGAAATGTTATTTTTATACAAAGAAAGCGTGAAAGCAAATGAATTTACAAAAACAATACATTAAACAAGCGATTGAAGCACTTCATTTTATCAATTATACAGAAGTACAAGAAAAGGTAATACCTTTATTTTTAAGTCATAAAAGCATTGTTGTTGAAGCAAAAACTGGCTCAGGGAAAACTCATGCTTACTTAATTCCAATATTTGAAAACTTAGATGAGAGTCAAAATGTAGTTCAAGCTTTAATTTGCGCGCCAACGAGAGATCTTGCGAATCAAATTTTTGATTTTGCAAAGCAGATTGCATCATTTAGTGATAAACCAATTGATATCCGGCTATTTGTTGGTGGCCGAGATAGAGATCAGGAAATGACAAGACTAACAAAGTCACAACCGCAAATTGTAATTGGTACGCCAGGCCGTCTTTTTGATTTGATTCGAAAAGAAAACTTGTTAAAAGCTCATACAAATAAGGTTCTTGTCATTGATGAAGCAGACATGGCTTTAGAAGATAATTTTCTTGAAGAAATTGATGGGATTGCGTCAACAATGAAAGAGAAGACCCAAATGGTTGTTTTATCAGCTACAATTCCACAATCTCTTCAACCGTTCTTAAAAAAATATTTAGAAGCTCCTGTGGTTATTCAAGTGCAAAAAGAAGAAATTTCTAATTTGAATATTAAACATTATTTCGTTAAGACAAGAGAAAGAGATAGACTAGACATTTTAGATCAGATTCTATCTGCGATAAATCCTTATTTTTGTATAGTTTTCTGTAATACAAAAGACAGTGCTGATGTTGTACATGAACACATTAATACTTTAGGAAAAAAAGTTGCATTGCTACATGGTGGCATTGAATACCGCAAACGGAAACAAATATTATCAAGAATCAAAGCTCTTGATTTTCAATTTTTAGTAGCAACGGATATTATGAGCCGTGGAATTGATATCGATGGTGTCAGTCATATTGTCAATTATGAACTTCCTAAAGATACATCATTTTACATTCATCGTACTGGTAGAACTGGTAGAATGTCATATG
>JAQUZN010000066.1 GCA_028691315.1 Candidatus Izemoplasmatales bacterium
TGCTGGGATATTGTCTGCTCAGATGGCAAACGGTACTTCAGGAATGAGTAGCCCAATTACAGAAAGCGGACTAGTCGGATTTATCGGTGGAATGAGAAATGATATCATCTATGATTTTGTGATTGGCTATGCTACTGGAATTATCTATGAAAACAATAAAACCATCAATAAAGTTTCGATGATGAATTCGTTCGTTGGAAACTTCAATGATTCTACCCAAGCGAAAGCTTTGGCTAATATACAATATAACGCTGGCGCAGACGTCATCTTTGTTGCTGCCTCTCAAGCAGGACTTGGAGTCATCGATGCCGCACAGACTAAATCGAAGTATGTGATTGGAGTTGACTCTGATCAATACCTTTATTACGAGAGTACAAACCCTACAAGGGCAAATTTAATTGTCACTTCAGTCCTCAAAAAAGTTGGTACTGTAATATATGAATCAGTACTTGACTATGTTGCAGGAAACCTTGATTTCGGTGTTCTAGTTAGCTATGGATTAAAAGAAGGAATTATCGATTTGGCAGTTAATGCTAATTACATAGACAAAGTACCCGAATCTGTAAGAAATTACATAGATGAGTTAAAAGCTTCCATAATTTCAGGTGACCTTGTTGTTCCATCACGTTTTGATTATACTTTAGATGAAATAGACGGAATATTCAATAGTTTGAATCCTTGATTCCGTCATTAGGAAAACATATGTCTCGAACAATTTTAGAAATGAAAGGTATTACCAAATCGTACTCAGAAACCATTATTGCAAATAATGATTTGTATTTTTCTGTGGACGAAGGTGAAATTCATGCTTTAGTCGGAGAAAACGGCGCAGGAAAAACCACTTTAATGAAGATCCTTTATGGTCTTGAAAAACCAGACCGAGGAACAATTCAATTGTTGGGAAAAGAAGTGTCGATTCATAATCCCTCCGATGCAATGCGTTTGCAGATTGGAATGGTTAATCAACATTTTATGTTGGTTGATAACCTGACAGTTGCTGAAAACGTGGTTTTAGGCATGGAACCAAAAAAAGGATTGATTTGTGACCGGAATGCGGCAAACGAGTTGGTAACTTTACTTTCAAAACAATATGATATGCCGCTTGATCCAAATGCCAAAATTGAAAAATTAAATGTATCTCAAAAACAAAAAGTAGAAATCATTAAGGTGCTTGCCAGAAAAGCAAAAATCATTATTTTAGATGAGCCCACGGCGGTCTTGACACCTTTAGAAATAAAACTCTTTTTCAAGCAATTACTGCTCCTTCGGGAAGCGGGTCATACCATCATTATTATTACGCACAAAATCAAGGAAATCATGGAGATCTGCGATCGAGTGACAATCATGAAATCTGGAATTCAACGTGGAACGTATAAAATTTCAGAAGTTTCAGAAGACATAATTTCGAAACTGATGGTAGGATTTGAATTTAAGGCAGAAGCAAAACCAAAGTTAATTCCTTTTGGCATGCCAATACTTCAAGTGAAAAATTTGAATTATTTTAATGAAACTGGAAAGCACGTTTTAAAAGACATCAATCTTTCGATTTCACAAAATCAGATTTTGGGTATTATCGGCATTGAGGGTAGTGGGCAACAGGAATTAGTACGGCTGCTTTCGGGTGAATTAAAAAGATACTATGGAGAAATCTTGATTAATAGTGTGAATATTAAACAAAAAGACACTTTGGAAATTAGACGACTCGGCGTTGGATACATTCCTGAAGACAGGATGAAAGAAGGTGTTAACTTATATGGAAACATCATTGAAAATGGGATGGCAATTGCGTATATCTCACCAAAGTTCACCAAGTTCGGATTATTAAAATATAAGTTACTTGAGGAATATGTAGATAGATTATTAACTGACTATGAAGTTAAATTTGATTCTCACAAAGATGCTATTAGTAGCCTTTCTGGTGGAAACATGCAAAAGATTGTTTGTGGAAGAGAAATTGATGCTACAAAGTCGCTGTTGATTGCTAATCAACCAACTAGGGGAATTGATATAGGCTCAATTCTTGCGATTCATAAAAAAATTAAAGACTTACAAAAAAAGGATATCGCAATATTACTTATTTCAAGTGACCTCTCTGAAATCTATCAGTTATGCAAAAGTGTTATTGTTATGTTTTCAGGAGAAGTAGTTGCATATTTTGATGATATACAAAAGATTACTGAAGATGACCTCGGAGCATATATGCTTGGTTTAAAAAAACAAGCACAGAAAGCAGAGGTGAATTGATAAATGCTTAAATCAAACAAAAAGAAAATGAAACTACTATTAAAAACTCAAGGCTTTAAAAATGCATTTAGAGAGATTATTCGTATTACACTTGCAATATTAATAGCATATATTATTGCATTTATCATCATATTCTTTGTTTCTGATGAGCCGTTGTCTTCCATACATTGGTTTGTTGCTGGACCGTTTTCAAATCTAAACGAATTTGGTGAAGTGATAAAGAATAGTATGCCGCTTATTTTTGCTGGAATTGCTTCGTGTATAATCCTAAAATCTGGACAATTTAATATGTTTACCGAAGGAGCATTCTATGTTGGTGGTTTCGTTGCCGCGGTTTGTGCCATTTATCTTGGACTTCCACCAGTTCTATCTATCATCGTTGCGCTTTCCTTAGCGGGAATCTTTTCTGGATTGATTGGGTATATTCCATCGAAATTGAAGGCTAAATATGATGTCAACGAATTCGTTAGTTCGATTATGATGAATTTTATTATCCTTTGGATAGGTATTTGGTTGATTTCAAATGTCATCATTGATGTTTCTTCTGGTGACACGGCTACTTTACCAATTCCTGTTTCTTCGAAACTTGCGACTTTAATTCATGGAACAAATATTACAACTGGGATATTGATTGCAATTGCACTTACTATTTTATTAACCATATTTTTGTACAAAACAAAAAAAGGGTATGCTCTAAGAATGACTGGAGATAATCCGAATTTTGCAAGATATGCTGGAATTAAACCGAAGAAGAGCCTTTTACTTGCCCAAGTTATTGGAATTGTGATTGCAGGAATCGGTGGTGGAGTTGAAATTCTCAGCAACTATTCAAGATTTAACTGGAAGGTTCTACCAGGGTTTGGATTTGATGGTTTTATGGTCGCGATTATTGCTAAAAATAAACCACAAATGGTGATTCCAGCTGCGCTTTTCATCGGATATATGAGGTCTGGAGCTAATTTGATGGCATTCAATGGTGATGTGACAACAGAGGTAGTATCCATTATTCAAGGAATTATTATCATTTTAATTGCATCTCAATCATTCTTCTCTCAGGAAATGTATCGGAAATTATTTCAAAAGAAAACTATTTCAAGTCAAAAAGAGGAGGTAAATGATCATGCATGATCTTTTGAATCTCCTTGTATCTTCTGATTTCTATCAAACTGCTTTGCAATTATCTACGCCGCTTATTTTTGCAGCTTTGGCTGCTCTTGTATCAAATAAAGCAGGAGTTTTGAACATTAGCATTGAAGGGACAATGCTTTTATCTGCACTTGCTGGAGCTATTTTCAGTACATTGGTTGGCAATGCCTATTTCGGTCTTTTGATGTCTGCATTATTTGGTGTTGTGATGGGATTAATCTTTGCCCTTTGTACATTTATTCTTAAGACTCACCATATTCTAGTAGGTATTGCTCTCAATATTTTTGCAACTGGTCTTGCAATCTTCATTGTTTATGCAATCACCGGAAATAAAAGCGATTATCCGAGTGTTGGGCTTGCTACTTTTAGTATCCCGCTTTTAAAGGATATTCCATTTATTGGTGCAGTTATTTTTACTGATGTGAACATACTCACGATACTTGCTATTCTATCAATCATTGTCGTGACATTTTTATTAAATAAAACGGTTTTAGGTCTTCGTATTCGCTCTGTAGGAACAAACGAAATAGCTGCAAAGTCGGTTGGAATTAATCCAAATAAAACTAAAATTATAGCTCTTTTAATAGCCGGTTTTCTTGCTGGATTAGGAGGCGCTTATATGTCTTTAGGCTATATGAGCAGTTTCAATACCGGTATGATCGCCGGAAGAGGTTTTATTGGAATTGCTGCTGAAGCAATTGGAGGAGGGAATCCGTTGCTTACATCATTATTTGCTATTTTGTTTGGTTTAGTAAATGCAACATCACTTACTGCACAGACGTTTTCATCATTTAGAATCCCTTATGAATTGTTGAATACACTTCCATATATTGTGACAATTTTAGGATTGTTCATCTATTCTTTAATAAAATATAATCAGAAAAAAGAGAGAAAAAACTTTCCAAGGAGGAAAAAAAATGAAAAAAGCTTGGGAAATTGAATACGATAAATTTATTAATGGCATCCCAGTAATTCTTTCAGAAGAGGAACAAACTTGGAAAGCAGCAGAATCCATTGAAATAATGTCTAATATGCTCTATAAAATGAAATGGTCAAGTCAAGTTCCGGGATCTGGCGCGAAAGAATCGGTTATTATTGGTGGTATTCAATCAATGGAAAACATGGGATATGATGTTTCCAAGGCTGAAATTTTAATGCATCAAGGATTGAGGGCTTTGGATAAAAATGATTTAGGTGAATTAATTAAAATCACTTGTAATCTTTGGAATATGTTTGGAAAGATGGATAGAATTAAAGACCATCCATACTGGAAATTTAAAAATTATGGAGATTTCAAATCATATGAAGATAAAGTTATATTCTTACCTAGTGAAGATGTAGATGTTTCAAATACATCCTTTAAAGAACAAATCAGACGAGGATGGTTAGCACAGATTATTGGTGGAGCATATGGAACAGCTTTGGAAGGCTACTCTTCCACTAATCTTCAAAAACAATTTGGATCATTAAACCGTTATATTCGCGAACCAAATACTTATAATGATGATTTAACTTACGAACTTGCATTTTTGAATGCCTTCATGAATAAAGGATTTGAAATCACTAGTCAAGACATTGCTTTAGAGTGGGTTGCCCTAGTACCTTTTGGATGGTCCGCTGAAGAAATTGCTTTAAAAAATATTGAGGCTGGGATTATGCCACCACTTAGTGGGTATTTTAATAACCCATACCGAGAATGGATTGGTGCACAAATGCGTGGAGCAGTCTGTGGGATGGTCGCACCAGGAAATCCAAATATGGCAGCGAGGCTGGCATTTATGGATGGTGAAGTATCACACCATAATAACGGCGTCATTGGAGAGGTCTTCAATGCAATAATGGTATCCTTGGCATTTACATATCAGGAGGTTCGAAAACTTGTGATTGATGCAATTTCAATGGTTCCTAATGATTCAGAGTATTATCAAATTATCAACAACGCCCTACATTCCGCAATAAAACATCTTAACTGGGAAAGCGCATGGAAAGCAATTGAACCGGACTTCATTAAATACAACTGGATTCACGCATATCCAAATGCCGCTGCAGAAGTCATTGCACTTTGGTTTGGAGAAGGCGATTTTGAAGCAACGATGGAAATTGTTGGATCTATTGGATATGATGTAGATTGTAATGCAGCTCAAATAATGACTGTCATTGGGATTATGGCCCAAGAAATTCCTGATAAATGGTCTAAACCAATTGGTGAAACTGTGCTTACTTATTGTCGAAATCTTAAAACAACATCTATAACAGAGCTTACTGATTGGGTTCTTCAAGCAATCAATAATGCTCGAAAAAAATAACTAAACTATTTATAAAATAATCATATCTTTCTGATACTTTGTTTATTAACCATAATACTATCCTTTTGCCTCCTATTCCGAAATTATAAATTCCTTATCTAAAAAACTTTCCTGTTACTCAATTTTATATGAGTGCAGGGATTTTTTTTGAACCATAGGATCGATAATAAAAAATAGAAGAACTATCTTAAAATCTTCCATCTACTTGACTAACATATACAAAAATGATACGATTTGTATATATATATTAATATAGATTTACTTAATAAAAAAAGCATTTCATAACAATGCATCTTCCATTTTTTTTAAAAATATTAGTGAATACTTGGAGGAGAGGGATGAATCGTTCAAGTGGATATTCGACCAACATTATTCTTATGATGTTTATTCATTTATTGATTGATGGAATTAGTGTATCTGCTCTTTATGTCATTGGAGTAGATATGGAAAATTTTGTACTTGCAGTGATATCCTATGACATTCTTGCCTTTGCATTACAACCATTAATAGGAATTTTAGTTGATATAAAGAAAATTGAAAAGCAGTTAATTATAGTGGGGTTAATATTAGCAATTTTTGTAAGTTATTTAGATATACCTTTGCTTATAGTTGCGGCATTTATTGGGATTGCTAATGCGATGGTTCATGTTGGTGGATTTTCAGTCACTTACCAATCTTCAAATAACAAGATGGGTCCTTTAGGTTTATTCGTGTCAACTGGATCAATCGGCCTTGGAATTGGAGTATTATTCCCTGAATCAAGACTTATTTTCTTTATTCTTTCAATTTTTGCTGTATTCTTGGTAATGTTCTTTTATAAAAAGATTACGTACGAAGAAGAAGCCATTAGAAATAAAAAATACAAGTATTCTGTACTTCCAATAATTTTAGTTTTTATAGTTATTTTATTTAGAGGATTTGGAGGTGCAATTTCATCTCCAGGGTACACAACTTCTCAAATTTCAAGACTTACAATGTATATCGCACTTTTTATTGGGAAAGCAACAGGTGGATTAATTGCAGATAAAATTGGGATTACAAAAACGATTATATTTGGATTTGTGCCATCGATGATTGGCTTTGTGTTTTTCCCACACATTGAAATTATATATATAATTTCTTTGGCACTATTTAACCTAACGATGGCTTTAACTTTGTTTTTAGCCATTCGCTTGATAAAACCTTATGCTTCTTTTGCATTTGGACTAACTGCGGCACTATTATTATTGGGGTATATACTTGCATTAGGTTTTAAAGAAATTGTCTTGGTTGAGCCATGGATGGTAGGAATTGTTGTTTTGGTTTCTTGCGTTATGATCATCATTACGAACGATAGAGTAAAAAATAATAATATTTTAGGAGGAAATTCATAATGTTTTTAGATGTTGTTTGGTGGCCAACTTTATTATTTTTAGGCATCATATTAATTATCATTATTGGGGCTATTATAGGTTCAATTTTAGTTGTCATATTTGTTGTTAAAAAACATAATAAGAAAAAGATTATGGCTGACCCAATAGATGAGAAATGGAACGGAATTAATAATGACTGAAACAACTTGGTTAGGTATTTTCCTTGCGGTTATATTGACACTTGTTATTGAAGTCGCAGTTTACTGGATAAGAGGTTACAAAGACAAAGATTTTTATATAGTTGTAATTTTTATTAATATAGCCACGAATCTTTCTTTAAATCTTAGTGGCGTTTTATTGATAAACTATCTTTCTATAACAAGTGCATTTACATATCTTCTATTGATTCTTTTTTTAGAAGTTTGTGTGTATTTTGCGGAATTGATTCCACTTTCCAAAATGACTGAAAACAAGAAAAAGATTCGATACTCGGTTCTATATGCAAATCTCATCTCAATGATTTTTGGAACGGCACTAATGTTATATATATAAGAACATAAAAAAGGGCAGAAGAAATCTTGAGTGTACATTCTACGATCGCTTGATGTTTAAATGATAGAATAACTACTAGTTGATGAAGTCAAAATGAAACAAACAATGATTGAAAGAGTGATAGAACAAATAAAAGCATAATCTTGCCCAACAAGATATTGCTGAAAAGCATAATATTAGTCACCAAACAATATCCGAATGGGAAAGAAACGAGAATAATCCAGATATAGAGATGATTACTTAATTTGCAAGCATCTATAATGTGTCATTAGACTTTTAATTTTTAGGAAGAAAAAATACCATAACCAATATTGAGACTTATATTGAGAAAATGACACCAAATGATGTTAGAGATATAGTTATGAAACACATAGAACATGGTGGAATACTTGATATGGATATGATTTTTGATTAAATTATCTCAGAGCATATGCCAGAAATAATTAAATTTGCATTTGATAAAGGATTTTCATTCGATATAGATAAAGTATCTAATTTTGTAGGTCCTGAGGAATTGCCAAGTTTGATTAAAGATATAATGAAATAGTATTTGTATAACATACTAGTCCTGCATACTGTGGGACTTTTTTATTACCTAGGCTATCATATAAATTCGTGAACATTTTTTAACGGAAAACACTTTTTATTTTATAATCGTGATATAATCATGATATCAGCACCCTTTCATAACAAATTTGCATAGATAATGCAAATTATCTACTTAATTAGCACTTTTTTAACGCTTAATTTTTGTTACAGTTTTATGTTTGATTCGTTAAATTTAGTTTTAAAACAGTTAGATTTTAAAGAGGTGAATAAAATTTGGAAACGAAAATATTGATCGTTGATGATTCAATAACCGATCAAGTGATTATCAGTAATATGCTCCATGAATTTGATGTGCTTCGCGCAAAAAATGGTGTAGATGCAATGAAAATTATCGATTCAAATCTTGATATTGACTTAATCATTCTTGATTTGAACATGCCGGTGATGAATGGATTTCAAGTTTTAGAAAGATTAAAGTCGGACGATAAATATAGTAAAATACGAGTCATTATTTTAACAAATTATGACGAAATCGATAATGAAATCAAAGGATTAGAACTTGGTGCTGTTGACTATATTCGCAAACCAGTTAACATCCAATCTTTGCAAATTCGCATTGCCATTCATCTAAAACTAAAATATATCCAAAAAAAGATTGAACAAGATAACCTGCTTCTGGATGCTATGGTTGCCGCAAAGACTAAAGAATTAGTCGCAACACGCGATATAACAATTCACGCATTAGTGGGTCTGCTTGAAGTCAGAAACTTTGAGTCGTTCAATCATACTATGCGAACACAGCTGATGATGATGAAACTGTGCAAACATCTTCAAACAAAAGAGAAGTATAAAGAAATTATGAGTGATGATTATATTAAGGAACTTGTCACCACTACACCGCTTCATGATATTGGAAAAGTTGGTATTCCAGATGCTACTTTGCTGAAACCAGGGAAGCTCACTAGTGATGAATTTGAAATAATGAAGAAGCATGTTGATTTTGGTGTCAATGCGCTTCAAAATGAACTTACTGACAGTGAAAATGTTCCTTCCTTTATCAATACTGCAATTGAAATTATAAAATATCATCATGAGAAATTTGATGGTTCTGGTTACCCGCAGGGCCTTAAAGGAGCTAATATCCCTCTTCCAGGAAGACTTATGGCGATTATCGATGTCTTTGATGCCCTCATAAGCAAACGAGTATATAAAGCTGCATTTGGATACATTGAATCAATTGAGATTATAAAAGCAAGCATAGGATCTCATTTTGATCCAGAAATTGGCGAGGCGTTTTTAGAAATAATTGATGAGATTCAAGTCTTAACTTCTGAATATATGCAATAAACCAAATGGAGGCAAAATAACGTGAAGAAGAGCCTTTTGCTAATTTTTACTGCTTTTTTTGCTTTAAGTATTCCTATTTATATACACGCTGTTCCAAACTCAATAAACTGGACACAAGATGAATTAAAGTTTATTGAAGAGCATCCTATTATCCGTATGGGAGTAGATCCAGCGTTTGTTCCATTCGAATTTATTGAAGATGGAATATATAAGGGAATCGCTGCAGATTATGTGGCATTAATTGAAGAAAAAACTGGGATCGACTTTCAAGTCGTTCCTAATTTGACTTGGGCAGAAGCATATTATGAGGCGCT
>JAQUZN010000007.1:0-5056 GCA_028691315.1 Candidatus Izemoplasmatales bacterium
TAAGTATTCAAGTTCAGGTAGTCTTTCTTTTAATGATTCATTTAAAGTTATTACGACATGTTTGTACTCTTTATCATATTCTAAAAAGTGAGTTACTTCTTGCGTTTCCGGGTGGAATACACAAATAACTTCATTATTTTCAAATTGATATAAATAACGGTTTTTAAAAATGATTGATGGTTTTTCTAAGGGTTTTTCTAAATGAGATTTTACCATCACTGTCATAAAATGATCTGGTGTCTCATTAAAAATTTCAAACTGTTTTATTTGTTCACCAAAATGCTCTGTAAAAAGATACTCTAAATCAAGGACGATTCCAGCTACTCTATATAGCCCCCTCATTCTAAACTACCAACAAAGGAAGCAACATCATGTAAATACTGGCTACATGACTCATTTGATCCTTCTAGCATTTTTCTTGCCTTACAAGCAATACAAGACTTCTGATTTTGACAAACGTTACATTCATCAAAATCGATATTTTCCCATAAAATACCAAGTTCATGAAAAGTCTTTAAAAAATGCATTCCTTTTAATTTCTTGATTGGATATAAAGCCATCGCACAAGGTTTCATTTCAAAGCTATTTGTAATGTAATATCCTGCCTTTAAGGCCAAACAGGTTTTAAAATTATGAAATACTTTCAATTCTTTATATTCTTTGAAACCACTTCTTATCTTGTGTTCAAATATTTGCAATTCACTTGGCAAAAGCCGCCATGAATCTAGATTATTCTTAAGTAAAGTAGCATTGTAGACATATAAAAAATACCCTAAGAAAAGTGATTCTTGATTAACCAAACTAATGATTTCGTTTAAATGCTCGAAGATTGGTCTAATCGGAATCGTTCTTAATAGAATATTTAAGTTTGCCATTTTCAAAGCCTTGATATTGTTTAGTATAGTATCAAAAGCATGTGGTCTTCCTGTCACAAGTTCATATGTCTGATTGCTTTCGCCATATAAGGTAATTGTCACAAATTCAGGAGGCCGTTTTTTTAGTGTCTTAACGATATTATCATTTAAATATGAACCATTTGTATAAATAGTAATCTTAATGCCAAGATCGTAAACGAATTCATATAACTGGCAAAAATCAGGATATAAGAAACATTCTCCACCAGTAAATAAAGCATAAAGTAACCCCGCATCTTTGGCTTCTAAAAAAAGGCTCTCCCAAGTATCAAATGGAACTTCCATTTTTTTGACGCCATTACAAAGGTAACACATTTTACATTCAAAATTACAATTTGCAGTAATCTCAAATTCGCCAACAACAGGTGTATAGGTTTTTGAAGCGGAACTTAAGATTTTTTGTTTTAAATCCTTATATGAATTCAAAATAATCACCATTTTTTATTGTAACACTTTTTTGACATATGACAATTGAATTTATCAAAAAAACTGAATAATCACGGATTATTTACAAATTATATAAATATAAATAAATATTTACTATAATTGAATATAAAAAAAACTAATATACATTAATTAGTTTTTATATTCCAATCTTGATAAAAACGGTCTAAAAATAACTGCATAAAATCAGTTCTATCTATCGCTATTTTTTTGCTTGATTCAAGATTCATTAAGTCCTTTAGAAGCAACAACTTTTGATAAAAATGCGCTATTGATGATTCATCATCTTTATTGTTTTGGTATATCGGTCTAGACTTAGATCCTCCGTATGCAAAACATCTTGCAATACCTATCGCGCCGATTGCATCTAAACGGTCTGCATCTTGAACAATTTTACCTTCTAAAGATAGCACCTCTTTTCCTTCTTTATGTTTTGAATAAGACATATTTGAAATAACCTCATAAATATGTCTTTTTCTATCTTCATTGATTAGTAAAGGATCAATAAAATCAAAAACAAACTTAGAACCCTTTTTTGAGATTTTAGGGTCGTCTAAGTCATGAAGTAAACTAGAAAGTTCTACAACAAACAAATCAACCTCTAATCCAGTTGTTAAAAACTTCGCCATTTCATAGACACGTTCTATATGAAAATAATCATGCCCAGATGTATCTTGCTTTAGCATTTCATGTACATATTTCTTTGCGTCAAGAATGATGGATTTTTCAAAAGATGTCGTCTTCATTTTGGTAAACCATATTCTTTCATAAGTAATAGATAATGATTGATATTATCGTTATTATTACTGATTTCTTCATCTGTCAATTCTCTAACAATTCGCATTGGATTGCCAAGAACAAGTGTTCTTGGAGGGACGATTTTTCCAGGAGGAACAAGACAACCAGCACCTACCATGGCATATTCTGAAATAACTGCACCATCTAGTATAATCGATCCCATTCCAATCAGCGCATGATCTTTCACAGTTGCTGCATGGATAATAGCACTATGTCCTACCGTCACGCTATGACCAATAATCGTTGGTAGATTTGTATTTGTGTGAATCACTGCATTATCTTGAATGTTCGTATATTTTCCAATTTCAACTCTAGCCATATCGCCTCGAATTGTTGTATTATACCAAATACTAACCGATTCATGAATAAGGACATCGCCAACAACGACAGCACCATCAAAAATTTTTGCGGATTCCTGTATGTTTGGTATTTTATCTTTATATGCAGAAATAATCATTGGTTTTCTCCTAATTTTAAGATTTCAGGGATATATTGATATAAATCAGATGCAACAAGGCTAGACTCGCCTTTTTCTTCTTTTCCTAAATTCCCAGCTTTAGAATGAAGTGAAACCCCATACAAAGCACTTTCATAAGGTGAGAATTTATTTCCTAGAAAACTTAAGATAATTCCAGACAATACATCTCCCATCCCAGAAGTTGCCATTCCTGGATTCCCAGTTTTCATAAAAATCATATTTGCTTTATTTTGAATGATTGTTGTTGCACCTTTTAAAACGACAGTAATTCCTTTTTTACTCAGTTTCGTTATATATTTAACTGGGTCTTTTTGAACTGTTTTTGAAGTCAAACCGAAGTACTTAGCAAGTTCACCTAAATGCGGTGTTATAACTATATTCTTATGAAGTGGAATTGTAACTTCTTTTAATAATTCAATTCCCCCACCATCAATGACGAGAGGTTTATGAGTAGAAATAAGCATCTCCAAAAACGCTAATTTAGCCTTTTCAGGATGAAGTCCAGGCCCAAATAAGACTGCATTTTTATTTTCAACGAGCGTGAAAAGTTCTTCTTTCGTCTTATACTTAGAAAGTATTAATTCAGGATAAATTGGACTGATAAACGGTACATCGTCTTCATTGACTGCTACACTTGATAATCCGGTTCCACACCTTAGGGCTGCAAATGCCGAAAGGTTAATGGCCCCAAAGTATTCAAAAGACCCACCAATCGAAATAACATTTCCATACTCATATTTATGAGAATTGTCTTTACGGGTTTTTAGTAATGGAAATACTTCCTTTGTTAACTTATATGCTTTTCTAATTTCATCAAATTGTAAATCGATAGGAATCAATACAAGTTTACCAGAAAAATCTAATGCATCTCCTAAGAAATTACCAACCTTGTAAGCGCCTATTACACCTGTCACATCTGCTTTTACCGCATGCTTTTTTTTGATTCCATTATTGGAATCAATGCCAGATGGTAAATCAATAGCATATATTTTCTTTCCAGAGTGGTTGATTTCTTCAATGATGTGTTTATATATACCAGTTATATTTTTATTTACACCAGTTCCAAAAATACCATCGACTATAAATGTTGATTTTTGAATATATTCTTTAACAACTTCCATCTGTGAAATAGCACTTACTGTGTACAGTTCAAAAGGTGCTTCCACAAAATCGCGTATGACTGAAATTAATTTAACATGTAAGAATTGTTTATTGTGAAGTGTTTGAGCCATACTAAAAGCATCTAGGCCATTGGTGTGCGGCCCAGAAAAAATAAGAATAAAATCATTTTTTTTAACATTCATTTCGTGAATAAAGGTTTCTGCAGAAGACTTCCCTGCTTTTTCAATCAAATCAAGTGACGTTATTTGAAATTCATTACAGGTATAGTTTTCAACAAAACGAACTTGTTTTGTCGTTAAAATCCAAGGCTCCATAAAATCGTCTCCTTAAAAGATAAATGCAATGCTGATTATAATAACTAGATGTAAAGGATAATATATATAGAAAAAATATTTATTGAATTTCCCAAGTTTTCCATTATATAAGAAAATTGGAATAAGAGCTACCATAGCTAACCACTGTATTGGAGAACGGAATTGAGTTTCAAAGGGAATAATATATGATATTGGATAACCGACAAATATAAAATTAGCAATTGAAACAAAAAGCAGAATTTTCCACTTCTCCTTAAAAAATGAAAAGATAATAATCAAAATGACGCCATATCCTCCATAATTCACCCCAACCCATTCCGCTATAATAACAAGAGAAATTCCTAGTAAGAAAAAATACCATTTTTTCTTACTTATCAAAATCACTGCTAAAAGGCCAAGTAATAGTGTCCAAAATATATTACTTACAATCATATAATTTACACCAGTAGCTAGGAAAAACACAGCCAGTGAGATTTCAATCACTAAAGCAAAAACTAGCAGTCTTAAGAAATACTTTTTCACACTTCTCGTATGGATAAACCCTTCCGCAATAAAAAAGGCGAAAAGGGGAAAAGCGATTCTACCAAGTCCTCTGAATATATAATAGAGCGGATATGCAGGTGATAATAGATAAACTGCGATATGGTCTAATGTCATTGTAATAATTGCAATCCATTTCAGTGTTTTTAAAGTCATATTTGGATTCCTTTTTATTGTCTTGAATAACTAAAGTATAACATTTTTTATAGTTTCTAAAAAGAAAAAGTTAAGAATTCATCTTAACTTTTTTATTCGATAATAATTTCTTTTTTTACAATTCGTTCTTTTAAAGAATAAAGATTACTTTGTATTTGATGAATAATATCCATAAACTCTTCATCACTTTTTCCAGTTGGATCCTTAAGTCCCCAATCTTCTCTAAAAGTTGAAGGAATAAATGGACACTCAACATTACATCCCATCGTGATAACTATATCTATTGGTGG
>JAQUZN010000007.1:5156-44627 GCA_028691315.1 Candidatus Izemoplasmatales bacterium
AGGCTTGGTAGTGACAACGCTGTTACAGCCATCATAAAGGAAAGAACTGTTCCTAATCCTACGCCTTTTAAAACAAGTGCTTCTGCAATCGGAAGTGTACCAAATATATCCGCATACATTGGGATTCCAAGGACGGTTGCGATAATCACTGAGAAAGGATTATTACTTCCAAGAGCTGTTTCAACCCATGTTTGTGGTATAAATCCATGAATTACTGAACCAATGCCAACACCGATTAACACGTATAGCCAAACCTTAGAAACAATTTCTTTTACTTGATCAATCGAATATTTTCTTCTTTCTTTTTTTGATGGAACATATTCTTCTAATTCATCTAAATTTTGGTTAAAAACTTGATCAACTTTTGCATAAACAAAATCTTCAACATATCGTTCCATTTTAAATAAGGTTATTAATGTACCGCCAACGACCGCTAAGATAATTCCAACTGCCACATAGATTAATGCGATTTTCCAACTAAAAATTGATGCAAGCAAGACGACACTTGCTAAATCAACAAGTGGCGAAGAGATTAAAAATGAAAAAGTAACCCCTATTGGTAATCCCGCCTTTGTGAATCCGATAAAAATTGGAATCGATGAACAAGAACAAAATGGTGTTACCGTTCCTAATAATGCCCCAATAATATTCCCAGGAATGCCCTTTACTTTTGACAAAATCTTTTTTGTTTTTTCTGGTGAAAAATAAGACTGAATATAACTTGATAAATAGATTAAAACTGATAATAAGATAAAGATTTTAACAACATCATAAAAAAAGAATGTTAAAGCCTTATATAATAAAGAAGTTATGTCCATCTTAAATAAAGTTCCAAATATCCATTTTACAATTTGATCAAGCCATAACATCTTTAAAAGTTGATCATTTAACCACCCAAAAATGATTCCCATAATTTCACCCGCAATACATCCATATTGATACTCATCTATATTATACGGATTATTGACTCATAAGTCAAATGATATAAAAAAAGAAATCGCTATCTTACGATTTCTTTACATAACGAATCAAATATTGATATCAATAACGACAGGACAGTGGTCACTGCCCTCAATTGACATCAATATTAGCGCATCATTAATTAAATTTTGAATTCTATTTGAAACCACAAAATAATCAATTCTCCATCCAACATTGTTCATTCGAGAATTAAACATATAGCTCCACCACGTATATTCAATTTTATCAGGATACTTAAAACGGTATGTGTCAGTAAACCCATTTTCAAGTAACGCGGTCATTTTTGTTCGCTCATGAACGGTAAAACCAGCAGAAAGGACATTTTGTTTGGCATTTCTAATGTCAATCTCTTGATGAGCAACATTTAGATCACCACAATAAATCACTGGCTTCGATGCATCTAAACGTTTTAAATACGAAAGCATCTGATCTTCAAAATCCATTCTATATGGAATTCTTGATAAATCCTGTTTTGAATTTGGTACATATGCTGTTACGAAAAAATATTTATCAAATTCTAAAGTAATAATTCTTCCTTCATCATTATACGCTTCACCATCAATACCATATATGACATTAAGTGGCAACGTTTTTGTATATACCAAAGTACCAGAATAACCAGCTTTATCCGCACTATTCCAGTATTCATAATATCCTGGAAATGCAAAATCTTTTTGATTTTCTTTCATTTTAGTTTCTTGAATAGCAAAAATATCAGCATTCATTAGTTCAAAGAACTCTTTGAATCCTTTTTTCATTGCGGCTCTTAATCCATTCACATTCCATGAAACAGCAAGCATATCATCACCTCATTCCATATTATATTATCATAAAAATATCAAATTTGCATTTCATTTGCCTAAATTTTAATCGTGTTTATGTCTTCTGTTTGTTCTTTTTGAGGATTCAAAATAACTGTTAAGAGAATTCCTACTAATGCCGCTAAACTCATTCCACTGAGCGATACACTACTGTTTAGCTGAATTGCGGCTCCACCTAATCCAATCACAAGCATTGCCCCAACAATTATTAGATTCTTCATGTTCGATAAATTCACTTTTTCTTCGACTAACACTTTGACTCCATTTGCAGCAATTAATCCATATAAAACAATAGTCATCCCACCTAATACACCATTTGGAATGCTTAGAATGAACGCTTGAATATATCCAAAGAAACCTAATATAATCGCTATTATCGCCGCAAGGCCAGTCACCCAAACACTAGCAACTTTTGTCATCGCAACAACCCCTGTGTTTTCTCCATAAGTCGTGTTAGCTGGTCCACCAATAGCAGCACTAACAAATGTTGCAATTCCATCTCCTAGAAGCGTATTATCAAGCCCAGGATCTTTAACTAAGTCTCTGCCGATAATTTGGCCTAAAACAGTATGATTTCCGATATGTTCTGCTATTGTCACAAACGCAATTGGGCTAAACATTAACACGGCTGATAAATTCATTTTGTATGTCCCAACAAAAGTAAAGTCAGGCAGTGAAAAAAAAGAAACTCCATCAAATACATTATGTAGTGAAACCACATTTAGCAAAACAGAAGATATGTACCCCACCACAATCGCAATTAAGAAAGGTATAATTTTCAGAATCCCTTTCGCATAAATACTGATAATAACTACTGTAACAAATGTAATTAAAGCAATAATTGGTGCTTCGAATCCGGAAGCACCATCCAAGCCAGCATTACTAATCGCTACTGGAGCTAGTACTAGACCAATAATCATAATCATAGGTCCTACAACAACAGGCGGTAATAACCTTTTTATCCAGTTTGATCCGACAAATTTGATAATGATTCCTACAACAACATATATAATCCCTACAGCCATCAATCCAAAATAGGCTGCACTAAAATCTTTTGAACCATCGAGGTTTGTAATAGTTACAGCTTTAATTGCAAGAATAAACGCAAAACTGCTTCCTAAGAAAACAGGTGACTTTGCTTTGGTAAAAACAATATAGATTAATGTTCCAATACCACTTGCGACTAATGTAACACCTACTGGTAATCCAGTTAAAATTGGGACTAAAACGGTTGCCCCAAACATGGCAAAAACATGTTGCAAACTCATAAAGATCCACGCCAAAACATTTTTAGGCTTTTCGTGAACATCAAGACGTAACTGTTGATTCATAATAACCTCCAACATACTTTTTTTAGAAACAAGCGAATTTTTCATTTTTAAGGCAGTATAATGATTATACACTATTTAAACATATTCGAAAAGCGTTTTTTAAAGGCGTTTTAATTTCTCATAAAAAACGTAGAATGAATTTACAAACGCTTACAAAAGTTCTATAATAGAACTACTCTAAAAAAACATCTTAGAAAGGATTTATTACTTATGGAAAAACACGATGAGTCGCTTCGTCTAATGAACCTTGCGGTTCTAGAAGCAAAGAAAACAATGAACGAAAATATTGGCGGACCATTCGGCGCATTAATAACTGATTTTAACGGCAGAGTTATTTCTATATCTTCTAATTCCGTATTAAAAGACCACGATCCAACCGCTCATGCGGAAATGAATGCTATCAGAAAAGCAAGTGAAGCACTGGGCACTCATGATTTATCAGGATGCACGCTTTACACTACTGCTTATCCTTGTCCAATGTGCTTAGGGGCGATTATATGGGCAAATATTAAAAAGGTAGTATATGGGTGCCGCGCTGAAGACGCTGACAAAATTGGATTTAGAGATGACTTTATTTACAAATTTATTGAAGATGGAAAAACGGATATCGAGGTTTTAAACATTGAAGAAAAGCACCGTAATGAGTGTTTAGCATTATTTAAAGAATATTCCAAGAAAGAAAAACAATTGTATTAGAAAAAGGGAACTGGATTTCAGTTCCTTTTTTATTTTATCAAATACCTTGTATAGATGTTTCTATTACTTTTATTCAAATAGTTGATAGTCAATTTCTCTGTAAACTAGTTTATCATCAATACGAAGTGATTCCATTAATGAGAGCTTTGTCATTAAAAATTTTGAGCCTTGATTTTGAAGATTTATGGTATCAAGATTCTTGATATCTTTCACATTTCTGGCAAGTGTAATGTGGCTTATATAAGGCTTATCTTGGAATGAAATATTACAGTTTCTAAGATAACTTCTTAATAGTTTGTTACACTCAAATAATTGTTCATTTCGCTTCAGTCCTAAAAAAAGGATTTGTTTACTACTCTTATTAGAGAAGTAATCAAGTTTCACTGGTTCTAGAACAAATTTACGATAGGAAAAAGAATGAAGAATTGTCTTTAGTTCTGATAAAGTAGTTTCATCTACATCACCAATAAATTCAACAGTAACATGTAAATTTTCCTTTAATGTGTAATTCCCCATAGGGAAAAATGCTCTAGCATTTATTATTTCTTCATAAATTAATGAAGAATCAAAATCTTTAAATAGACATGCAAAAAACACTCTCAAAGTATCACCTCGCTAAGAACGAAAAAGGCAAAGTAAATTTGCCTTTATCAATTACTATTTATTTCCCATTGTTAAAGCCATTACAGCCTTGGCTGTATGAAGACGATTTTCCGCTTCTTGATAAACGATGGAATGAGGACCATCAATAACTGAATCCACAACTTCATTTCCTCTGTCAGCAGGTAGTGCATGCATATATTTAACATCAGGTGAAGCTAGTTTTATCATTTCTTCAGTACATTTCCAAGATTTATAACTCTCTAATAATTCATCAACAACTGCATTTGACTGATTATTAACCCAGCTTCCCCAGTTCTTAGGAATGACAATGTCTGCACCAGTAAATGCTTCTTCCATATTATGAGTAATTTTAAAAGTTCCACCATTGTCTAAAGCATTTTTCTTCGCTTTTTCAATAGCCCAAACAGGTAAGTCATATCCTTCAGGATAAGCTAAGGTTACATCCATTCCGTAACGTGGGAATAATAAAATTTGTGTTAACGGAACGCTAATTGGTTTTTTATGAGTTGTTGCATAAGCCCAGATAATCGATACTTTCAAGTGTTTTGTCGTTTTCGATACTTCTTGAATGGTCATTAAATCGGCTAATCCTTGCATAGGATGATATAAATCATCTTGTAAGTTCATAATTGGTACAGTAGAATTCGCCGCTAACTCTCTTAAATATTTATTTCCAACTTCCCAAAAACAATTACGACAAGCAATACCGTGTCCATATGAAGATAAAATGACAGCTGTATCTTTTGCGGATTCACCATGCGAAATTTGCATTTTCGATGTGTCTAAGAAAACGCCATGTCCGCCAAGATGAGCAAGACCAGCTTCCATTGAATTTCTGGTTCTTGTGGATTGCTCAAAGAACATCAAAAAAGCTGTTTTGTTCGTTAGAAATGGAGTCTCTACGTTGTTTAAAAAATCATGTTTCATTTGAAACGAAACTTCAAGCAACTTATCTATTTCGGTTTTCGTCCATTCTTCAAGTGTAATAAAATGTCTTCCTTTAAAAAGTGGTTCCATATATTTTCTCCTTTATTATTTTTTTAGTTGTTCTAAATATACTAGTGGTAAAGCCGCATACATTGCGCAAGCTTTGACAAGTTCTGATTTAAACGTTTTTTCATTTGGAGCGTGTGCTTCTTCTTCATGCCCTGGTCCAAAACCGATACAAGGAATTTTATGGCGTCCCATAATTGAAACAGCGTTGGTTGAAAATGTCCACTTATCAACGATTGGTTTTGAGTTAAATAGCCCTTCAAAACTCTTTACCGCAGACTGAGTGACAACATGTTCAAGTGGTAAAACCCAGGTAGGAAAATAAGACTCTGTTGGATAAACTAGTCCAGTATAAGCTGGTCTTGCATAATCATACATTTCTACTACTGCATTTGCTTTTTTTACTGAAGTTAATGCTCTGATTTCTTCAAGTGCACTTAAATAGGTTTCTCCATCTGTAAGACGGCGGTCTATCGATATAACACATCCATCAGCAACAGCACATCTAGAAGGCGATGAATAAAAAATCTCACTAACAGTTAAAGAGCCTTTTCCTAAGAATGCATTGTCAAGTAAATGTTTATGTAACTCTTGTAATTCAAGCAAAATTGGTGCCATTTTAAAAATAGCATTATCTCCACGTTCAGGCGCAGAACCATGACAAGAAATTCCTGAAACGGATACTTTGATTTCCATTCTGCCTCGATGTCCACGATATATTCTACAACTTGTTGGTTCGGTTATAACAACAAACTCTGGCTTGATTTTATCTTCTTCAATTATATATTGCCAACAAAGACCATCACAGTCTTCTTCTTGAACTGTACCAGTAACTAATAATGTATAGTCACCTTCTAAGTGCAAGTCTTTAATGATTTTTCCTGCATATACCATTGAAGCCATTCCACCTTCTTGATCAGAACTGCCTCTACCGTAAATAATTTCTTCATCTTCAAAGCCAAGATAAGGATCAAACTTCCAGTTTTTGATTTCACCGATGCCAACTGTATCAATGTGAGCATCCATTGCGATTAAATGCGAGCCATGACCAATTCGGCCAACAATATTTCCCATTGGGTCAATCATAATTTCATCAAATCCAACTTTTTCCATCTCTAGTTTTATACGTTGAATTACAAGTTTCTCATCGCAAGATTCAGAAGGGATGGCAATCATATCTCTTAAAAAATTAGTGATATCTTGTTTATATTTTTCTGCTAACAAACTTATTTCTTTAAATGGTATCATGATTAATCCTTTCTCATTGCTTTGATTAACTCATCATAATGATGGATTTTATCATATTCTTTATCCCAAAAATCAAGGTTTTTCATAGAGTCTAAATATTCCTTAGAATATCCAAATTTTATCCAATCATTTTCTTTTTGTTTAAATAATTTATCTTTTTGTTCTTTTGAACGATAATCAAAGATATCTTCAGTTCCAATTCTTCTAAAAACATCCACAAACCATCTCTCAAGTACATTATCAGAAGTTTCCAAATATCGACGTTCTAAATCTTTAATAACAGAGTCATAACGATCATATCCATCAGTCGCGATGGTAACAATATTGTCATTTGGTCCTAAGCGTAAATATTTAGCCATTTTAATGGCGCCGATAATATTACAAATCCCTGATACCCCAAATAATTCAGTCATTGATTTAGCGACAGACTCATCTACGCCATTTTCAACTAATATTTTTGCGCCATCGTGTAATAGTTTAAGTCCTCTTACAGAATCATCATCTTTTATTAATGCGATAAAATCAGTATTTAAAACATTATGAATTAATGTACACATTTTATCGCCAATACCTTCAATACGATGTTGACCTCTGCCACCACTTGATAATGTAGGACACTCATATGGTTCTAGTGCGACAACTTTCGCTTCAGGAAACACTGCTTTGATTTGATCGCCTGCCGCAAGGGTACCAGCACTACCAGGAGCAGACGTGAAACAAGCAATTCTAGAATTACCGATGCCTTTTACTGCTTCAACGCAACTATTACCAGTCACATGGCGATGAAAACGGTAATTAGGAAGTAATTCAAATTGAGCTAAAGACCTGTTGTTTGGATTTTTCTTTAGTTCGTTATTTCTTTCTAAAGTCAAGATAACATCTGATTCTGTTCCTGGCGTCAAATCAAGTTTTGCACCATATCGTTTTATTCGGTCATATCTTTCTTTTGACATATTGTCTGGCATAATAACAATAGCTTCATATTTCATTAAGTTACAAATGTAAGATACTCCAATGCCAAAATTACCAGTGGATGGGCCAAGTATTGTATGCTTACCTGCGAGAATTTCTCCATCTACTGACCCCTCTATAAGTGTCGAATATGCTGGCCCTACTTTATGAGACCCAGATGGAAAATAAGTGCCTAGTAAAACAACAATATTAGCATCTACACCAGTTAATGCTTTTGGTAAAACAATTTTGTTTACTTCGTTTTTGTCGTTTTTCCATGTAATGTTAAATAAATTAAATGGATCTAATTCGTTTTTTTCTTTTGCTTGTAATGCTTTTTCTCTTACTTCTTTGTCGATTATAGAAGGATGTAACATCTCTTCATATGTCGGTCCAAATGGAATCTTTCGCAATTTAATCACCTTATATTTTCTTTCAAATAGATTTGTAAATCTTCTAAATTTGGTAAAACATTTCTTTCTTCTTTAAATGCAGATAAAGCACTTGTAGTATCTTTTAACCCATTGCCTGTAATAATCACTGTTACAGTCTCGCTTTTCAAAATAAAGCCTTTTTGTATTGCTTTTAAATATCCAGCAAAAGATGCACTTGCGGCTGGTTCTGCAAATATCCCTTCTTTTGCGCCAAGTTCTTTTAGTGCAGACAAAATTTCTTCATCTGTTACAGATATCATCATTCCTGATGATTTTGTTATTGCGTTTATCGCTTTAACGGGGTTTCTTGGAATCCCCACAGCAATACTATCAGCAATCGTGTCCTCTTTTGATTCTTTTAAAGAACAAGAATCATTAAATGCTTTGACAAATGGAGAGCACCCTTTTGCTTGAATGCCAAGAAGTTTAGGGATTTTCGCAATAAGGCCTAACTGAAATAAGTCATAAAATCCTTTATAAACCGAAGCGATTGTACAACCATCACCAACAGAAACACATACCCAATCACAAACATTAAATTCGAGTTGTTCGGCTATTTCTAGAGCAACAGTTTTCTTTCCTTCAACCAAATGTGGATTGATCGCTGCATTGCGATTATACCACCCATACTTGTTTATAGCAAGTTTTGACAAGGTGAATGCAGCTTTATAATCGCCATCGACTTTTACAAGAGTAGTGCCAAATGCTTTTAATTGAGCTAGTTTTCCAAGAGGTGCTCTTTTTGGAACAAATATCACAGTTTTTAAACCGCATTTAGCGGCATTTCCAGCAAGGCTTGAAGCAGCATTACCTGTTGATGAACATGCTATCGTATCATATCCCAACTCTTTTGCCTTCATTACTGCAACAATAGATGCCCTGTCTTTTAACGAGGAAGTTGGATTTTGTCCATCGTCCTTGAAGTATAGTTTA
The DNA here is from genome assembly GCA_028691315.1 of Candidatus Izemoplasmatales bacterium. Lineage (GTDB taxonomy): Bacteria > Bacillota_I > Bacilli_A > Izemoplasmatales > Hujiaoplasmataceae > JAHIVB01. Next base: position 14,169 of record JAQUZN010000007.1, read on the forward strand.
TTAACTCCCAGTGTTTTTTCAAAATAAGATGAACTGTAAAGGGGACTCCATCCTACGCTTAGTGTTGATTTTGGGTCGACAGAGGTCACTGTCAAAAAAGGAAGATATCGCCAAATGGAATATTCTTGATTGTTTTTAAAATAGTCAAGATTTACTTCTTTTTTCATTTGTTCGTAATCAAACCTAATATCCAAAATTCCTAATTCACCACACTCAGGACATGTCATATATGTGGATGTTTTAGGAAAAGTTTTGTGACAAAGTGTACATTCATAATCTTTTACATATTTCATATTAAGCCTCGTCTACTTCTAACGGAATCAATTTGAATGCTTCCACATCGAATAGTCCAAAATCAGTCACTTTTAATTTTGGAATGACGGGAAGTGATAAAAATGCTAAATTTAAGAAAGGATCGTCAATGTCATTTGATACACCAAGTTTTCTTGCATGCGAATTCATTAGGTTTAGCCTATCACATACATGTGTATAGTCTTTTTGCGTCATCAATCCAGCAACTTCAAGTTCTAAAGAAGAAAGAACTTTCCCTTGACTGACAATAGCGATTCCGCCCTTGATTCGGTTAATCTCATGAAGTGCGACCATCATGTCTTCATCAGAATCACCGATAATAACAAGATTATGTGAATCATGAGCAATTGTCATTGCGATTGCGCCGTTTTGAAGGCCATATCCTTCAATTAATGCCAAACCAACATTACCAGAAAAATGATGTCTTTCAACAATCGCTAGTTTCAAAATGTTGCGATGTTTTTCTTGAATGTATAAGCCATTTTCAACAAGGACTTCTCGAACAAGATTAGTAGTTGTTACATTATTTTTCTCAAAGCCAATAACGTGTACGATATTTGATTTTAATGGAATTTTAAAGGAGATTTTGGGAATATCAATATGAACAGATTCAAATACGTTATTATTTTCATAGATAAATTGATTCGCCAAATATTTTTTACCGTCTGCGACAAGTTCTCCTTTTTTATACACTATTGTTGGTTCAATGTTATATAAGTCGTTAAACACAACTATATCAGCAAAGTAGCCTGGCGCAATTGCCCCATATTTTTCAAGATGATAAGCAGTTGCAGTGTTAATCGTTGCCATTTGGATAGCAGTTATCGGATCAAGTCCAAGCAAAATGGCTTTATTAATATTAAAATTTATGTGTCCTTCTTTTACAATGTCTTTTGGATGTTTATCATCAGTACAAAATAATAGACGATGACTAAACTTTTCACTAATAAATGGAGTTAGTGCTTCTACATTTCTTGTAGCTGAACCTTCTCTCAGCATTACATACATGCCTTTTTCAACTTTTTCTAGCATTTCTTCTTTCGTAGAGGATTCATGGTCTGTTTTAATTCCAGAAAGAAGATAACTGTTTAATTCAAGACCCGTTATAAAAGGTGCATGTCCATCCTTCACTCGATCTGAAAAGAGGTCGATTTTATCATAAATATCCTTACCACCAGATATCACATTTGGATAGTCCATCACTTCGCCAAGTCCAAAGCATTTTTTTGTTTTTTCAAAATCAATGATTTCTGTTTTTCCTATCTTTTTTCCAGTTGTTTCATAGATTGTAGATGGAACACAGGAAGGCATCATCATAAAAACATCTAGAGGTGAAAGTTTTGCCGAAGACATCATAAAGTCAATTCCTTCTACGCCACACACATTTCCGATTTCATGAGGATCCGCAATAATTGATGTTGTTCCTTTTGGCATAACAAGTTTCGCAAATTGACTTGGAACAAGCATACTTGACTCAATATGAACGTGGGCATCAAAAAACCCAGGAGCGACAAATTTTCCTTCAAGGTCAACTTCCTTTTCTCCATTAAATGAACCGATTCCTAATATAAGGGAACCTGCAATAGCAATGTCCCCTTTTTGTAACGAATGGGTAAAAACATTTACGATTGTCGCGTTTTTAAGAACCAACGGTGCTTTTTCTTTTCCTAAAGCCATTTTTGAAAGTTGTGCTTGATTCATGAATTCACCTCAAATTTATATTAATTTCATACTGTCTATAAATGCACCAATCATGTTTTTTGCAACTTGTAGGCGGTATTTTTTATTTGATCTTTGATCATCAATTGGTTGAATAAAAGGTGTGTACCTTGAAATGATTTCTTCTCTTTTTGAACGAATTGTACAAACTGATAATCCAGTATATTCTTTTTCCAATTCTTTTCTTCTTAGGACAGTTTGATAGATTGCGCCAAGTGCAATTCTGAAATCTGTTACAATACCATTTTCAACAGTATATGCTCCAGCAAAAGAAACTTTAGAAATAGCATCTGCCTTACGGCCGCCAACCTTCACGAAAGAAGTAAATGAAAATGATTTTTTTGGAATAATTATTTCTGTAATCAGCTCATTATCCTTTAGTAAAGTTTTTCTAACACCAGTAATAAAGTTTTCTATTGGAATAATACGCTTTTGATGAAGGCTTTCCACTTTGACTGAAGCATCTAATAAATAAAGCGTTACAAGTGAATCACCAGCAGGAGACGCGTTCCCAATATTGCCGGCAATCGTCGCTACATTTCTTATTCCAGGAGAAGCCATTTCATGAATAGTATCTTTTAATAACTGCGGTACAAATTCATGATGAGACAAAGTTTCAAGTGAAGTCAGGCTACCGATATATACATTCTCATTGTCAAATTTAACATACTTACATTCACTTAAATTTGAAATGTATAAAATATCTTTCTTAAAGTCGACCGGTGTCTCACTAACTGCCCGGTTTTGAATCATTAAATCAGTCCCTCCAGCAAGTAGTAAGAATGGTTTTTCATTCAAGTACATAAGCGCTTCTTCTAGCGATTTAACGATAATTTGATCTACCATAAACCATCACCATCTTTGGATGCTTTTTGTATTGCCTCAATAATCATTTGATAGCCTGTACAGCGACACAAATTACCAGATAACCCAATTTTAATTTCCTCATCAGATGGTGTAGGATTTTCATTTAATAACGATTCACTCGCAATAATCATTCCCGGCGTACAAAAACCACACTGTACACCACCAGTTTGTTCAAAGCTATCTTTAATAACGCTGTATCTTTTGGTTTCACTAAACCCTTCGATGGTTATGACTTCTAATCCATCTACATTTGCAAGTGGAACACTACAAGAATTGACAATCTTATGATTTAGAAGAACTGAACAAGCACCACATTCACCTTCACCACATCCTTCTTTAACGCCAGTGAGGTGGTATTCATTGCGAAGAACATCTAGTAGTCTTAATCCAGGGTTTCCAACGTATGTAACTTTTTTTCCATTCAGAATGAACTTAATCGTTGCCATTATTCATCAACTCCATAATCTTTTCTGGCGTCATTGGGATTGAAAATACTTTTCGTTTAATTGCCATTTCTATCGCTTTTGCGACGGCTGGCGCGCCTCCCACTAGCGTTAATTCACCAACACCTTTTGCGCCATATGGTCCAAGAGGATATGGATTATCCATAATGATGGTTTCCATTTTAGAAATATCTTTTGAAGTTGGAATGATATAATCAGTGAAGTTTTTTTGCATTATTTTACCTAGAGAATGTTCCATAACTTCAAGATATCCATAAGCAATGCCTTGGGTAATTCCTCCATCAGCTTGTCCCATAACGATTCTCTCATCAATTGCTTTACCTAAGTCATATACACTCCAAACACCTTCTATCGTTGTTTGATATGTGATTGGATTAACACTGACTTCAACGATATTTACTCCCCATGAGTATGCGGGGTAAGCGTCTCCTGTAAAAGTGGATTCATCCCACTTAATATATGATGGTTGAACGTAATTTTCTTCTAAAGTTATTTCTTCTTCATTTATATGATCTTTTAATTTTAATGCACATCTTGCGACTAAACCGCCCACAATCATGATAGTTCTTGATGCGACAGTAGGTCCAGAATCTGGCACAAAATCAGTATCAGGTAAGTTATAGATTATTTTTTCGATGGGCAACTTTAAGATATCAGACACGATTTTTTTCATTGTCGTTCTAACGCCTTGACCCATATCTACAGCTGCAATTAAAATTTCAATAAATCCATCTTTATTTTTTTTAAGTTTGACTTTAGCTTTAATATGAGATGCTTCTCCACTTCCAGTAAATCCACATCCATGTAAAAACCAACTCATCCCAATTCCTTTATAGAGATTATTCTTTGAGTATTCGTTTGCTTTATCTTTATAATTGGAAAGAGCCATCGCTTTTTCAATCATCTGAGGCATAATGATTGGGTCTCGGAAAAGACCACTCGTTGAAGTATGATCGTTTTGTTTTGCAAGATACTTTAATCGAAGTGCTAACGGGTCAATATTTAGTGTTTTGACGATATGTTCAATAAACATTTCTATCGCAAACAACATTTGTGGAGCTCCAAATCCTCGAAATGCGCCGTTTGGTACAGTATTCGTAATATACACGTCACCAGTGACATCTAAGTGCTCTATCGTATAAGCTCCAGTACAAGCAATCAATGCTCTTGACAAAACCACACCACTTAAACCAATATTGGCACCAGCATCAATTCCTACAATCGCTTTTAATCCTGTGATTTCATTTGATTCATTAACTGAAGCAATCATTTTTATCTTGGAAGGATGTCTTTTCGTTGTCGAAATCATATCTTCTTCACGTTCATAAATCATTTTAATCGGTTTATTGACTTTCTTTAACGCGACCGCAAGTTGACACGCAAGTAAAGAAGGAAACTCTTCTTTTCCTCCAAATGCGCCACCAACTGTTGCTTGGATAACTCTGATATTTTCGGGTTTTGAGTTCAGAGCTAATATGAGGGCGTTTTTTACATAATATGGACACTGAATTGACCCGATCAGAGTCACTTTTTCGCCTTCTGTATATCCAATAAATCCTTGAGGCTCGATATAAGCTTGTTCTTGATAGGATGTCGCATAATCGAATTCTATTAGTTTATTCGCTTTTGAAAAAGAATTTTCTAATGATCCTTTTGAAAAATGGTAATGGACTTTAGAATCTGTCCATTCAAAGATAGGCTCTTCTTCAACATAATGTACTTTGATCGATTTTAAAATTGATTCAACTTTTGCTTTGTCTGGCCCAACTACTAGTAGAATGGGTTCACCCAAATAGGTTACTTTATTTTCAGGGAAAATGACTTGGTCATCAAAAATAATTTTAACCACATTTTTACCAGGAATATCGTGATAATCAACGATAAAATATCCATCTTCTAAAGTTGGAATATCAATCAATGAAATCGTTCCTTTGGCAATTATAGAACGAAGGGTTCTAGCGTATTGCATATCTTCAAAAAAATAGTCACTAGCATACAATGCTTTTCCACTACATTTTTCTTCATGATCAACTTTTTTAATTGATGTCGAAATGTCTTTCATTTGTGCTCCTCCTTTTATTTAGAGTTGATCGCCTTCACCGGACATTTTGAGATGCACAAACCGCATCTAAAACACATGTCTTTATTAAAAGTAATTTTGTCAGTAAAATCAATTGCAAAATAAGGACAAATATTCATACAAAGCATACATTTTATGCATTTATCTTCGTTTAATGTTGGAACATTTCCAACATACTCAACGTCTTTATTTAATTTAGTTTTCTTTACTTCTTCGATGCTTGAAAAACCATATTTTTCTAAAGTTGCTGGCAAATCCAATATGATTTTAGAATATAAGTCTTTCCCTTTAAGTAACGCACCTGACAACATTTGAACTGCAGACGCACCTGCGAGCATGAATTCAATTACATCATCCGCTGACTTTATTCCACCTACGCCAATGATGGTTAGTTCTGGAACTGCAGACTTAATTTTATAAATCGTCGCAAGAGCAATCGGTTTAATTGATGGTCCGCTTGTCCATACAAAGCCAGAATCACTTCCGTAGACGATTTTTCTAGAAGCGATATCTATTTTAAGGGATGGTCCTAAAGAATTAATAGCGACAATTCCAGATGCTCCAGCATCGTATATCACTCTAGCGAACTCTTCTGGATTTGGAATATGAGGACTAATCTTCATATACAGTGGTTTCTTAGTGTATTTTTTAATGGTTAAAACCGTATCTTTAATAACATTCAAGTCTTTTCCTACATAATGAGTCGATACTTCAAACATATCCGCAAATGGTTCTAATAGTGGAATTAAAACTTCCATATCTTCTTTAGAGTATCCCACACTAATAATTAGTGGTCGATCTTTGATTTTCTGAAATGATGGTAAAAATTCATTAACCCAAGTTAAGTACGAATACTCACTCCAAAGTTCAGAATTCATTACAAATTCCTTATCTCCATAAATACATGGCTTTGGAATGTGCGGCTCTTTGGTCGAAATAGTTTTTGTCACGACTGCGCCACAGTCTTGATGAATCATAAATTCAAGTTTTTTTGCATCACCAACCAAAGGTCCACTTGCGGGCATTAATGGATTTTTAAGGGTGATTCCATCAAATGTTGTTTGTAAATTCATCTAGATTCCTTCTTTCTGAAGTTTCTTCCAACAAGCTTTGGAAACTGACTTTCCAGTATTAATCGCTTTTGATAGATCTTTTGATACTTTATAATTTGATACTTCGATATTTCCAGCTATAATCACAGTTTCAGGCTTGAAGCTGTTGAAAAGTCCGTAAAATAGATGCCCAAAGATATTAGATTTATTTACCTCTGTAATACTCTCATATGGCAAAATTAACATATCTGCGACGTAATGTTTTTTTATTTGACCTAGCGGCATTTTAAGTAAATGCGATGTGTAATCATATGTATTAATGATTATTTGCAAAACATCATCTAATGTAAATAAATTAGGACTTTTGGATTGCAAATGCATTGCATAGTATAGACTTAAATATTCATTTGCCATGGATGGAGATAATCCATCATTACCAATAATCACATTGATACCTTTTTCTAAGAATTTACATACTGGAGCGAGCCCAACACCGTTGTTCATATTTGATGAGACATTCACACATACTGTCACATCATTTTTCTTAATCAAATTCAGTTCTTGTTCGTTAAGAAAGATTCCATGAACAAATAAGCTTTCTTTTCTTAGCAATCCAAAGTCATTCAGTCTATTTACAATACGTTTATGATACTTGGCGATGGAATCATCTTGATCCATCATACTTTCAGCAACATGAATGTGGATTGGTGCTGTTGTCTCTTTAGATACTCTTTGTAAAGTATCATCTGAAAGCGTCATAGATGCATGTAGTCCAAACAATCCACTTGTAAATTCATTATGATTGTTATTGATAAAATGATTGTTTTCATCAATACATTTTGATGTATCAAATCTATCACTTGTTTCAAAACAAAAGATTCCTCTTAAATGGGCCGTGTCGACGACTGCCTTTTTTAGTTGTTCTAAAGAACCAGTAATTTCACCAGATGCATGATGATCAATAATCGTTGTTACACCATTTTTTAGAAAATCACTAGCAAAGGCAATTCCACTGTAATATACCATTTCTAAATCTAAAGACCTATCTAACTTCCACCACAACTGATCAAGAATTTCTTGAAAATTCCTTGGCGAAAACGGTAGGCTTAATCCTCTAGCAAAAGCAGAATATAAATGTGTGTGTCCACAAACTAGTCCTGGCAAGACAATTTTACCTGTTCCGTCAATTATTTCGCAATCAAATTTTGGCATGTTACCCATAAGACCAACTTCGTGAATAACATCCGAAAAAAGAATATATCCATCTTCTATATAGGTCACAAAGTCATAGATTCTTGCATGCACGATACATTTCATTAGTAATCCTCACTTTTTATAAATTGGCCCTCAATAAGCATATTATTTTGGTCTTCGATAATAATATTTCCTCTTAATAAAACAAATTTAATGATTTCATCTGTTGGATACCCTTGATATACAGAGTAATCGCATTTTGAATGAAGTTTTTCAATTGCACTATTCGCTAATTCATATATAACTAAATCAGCATCATATCCTTCTTCAATTTTTCCTTTTTTACCTAAGAGATGATGAATAGATGCGGGATTCAATGTCATTTTATCTATTGCTTGTACATTAAATAAGTGATACATCAAATGAAAACTGCTTTCAATTCCGCCAATGCCAAGCGGAATATCTTTTAACAACAAATGATTTTTCTCTTTCTTCATAAATGAGCAATGATCGGTTCCAATTGTATATACATCCGAAAATAGTGAAACCAACTTAACTAATTCTTCTTTTCTACGAATTGGTGGAGCCATTGTATAAAGATATCCATTTTCTTGTTTTAATAGGTCATTAGACAGATTAAAATATTGTGGACAACTTTCTACAAAGAATTTTTTGTTTAAAATATCGGAATACTGTTCTTTTAGTTTTTGGAGTGTTTCTCCAGAACTAAGGTGAACCATATATAAATACCCACCATATTTTTTGACAAAAGAAGCCAGCTTTAGCGCTTCTTTTGTTTCGCTAATACTTGGCCTCGAAATCGGAAGATCTTGATACGTAAAATCTGGATTCAAATCAATTAAATCATCATTTTCAATGTGAGCTAAAATTAAAATATGATGAATTTGGGATAATTTAAGTAATTCAATAATATCTGCATCATAAGTCCTTCGGTTAGAATTTGAATACGTTGTAAATAGTTTTATTGAAGTTAACCCTAGTTCCTTCACTTTAAGAACATATTCTTCTAAAGAACCAGTAGGGTTTTTAATTGTCGCATGGAATTTATAATCACAGTGACAATCTTTTGCTTCATTAAGTCGAGAATAAAAACTTTTTTCGAGGTCACTAGCACAGGATGTTGGTTCTAAAAAATCAATAATTGTTGTAACCCCACCATAAAGGCCAGATATACTACCCGAGGCAAAATCATCGACAGAATGAATTGTTTTCAAATCTAAAGCCATATGAGTATGTGGATCAATGAGGCCAGGAATAATCATTTTATGATTAGCGTCAATGACTTGTTTAGATGCGTAAATTTCATCTGAAATTTTCGCAATCTTTTCGTCTTGAAGATAGATATTCGTTTTAATAAAAGCATGATTGATATAAACTTTGCCATTGATAATACTTTTATCAAACATTTTACACATCTCCTTCACTTACTCGCAAATAATTAGTACATCTTTCAAATTATATTTATGAATGATTTGCTCTACTAAATCAGTTCGAATGGAAATCACTAGTTCAAGATTACTCTCCACCATTTTTTTTAGGATATTCGAAAAACCCAAATCATCAAGCTCTAATAATCCAATTTCATCTAAGTAAATTGGTTCTACTTTGTTTTCAATCATTTTGATAATCGAAGATTCAATCCATTTCATACCTTCTTCAAGAAATAAATAAGGTCCAATTTGACATTGAATTACTTCCTTATCAAAATCTTCTTCTTTGATCACAAGTAAAGCGTCTTTGTTTGTCGAAAGTTGAAAAGCATCATACCTTTTTACTTGGCTTCCTTCCATCGTTTTTAAACTTAAAAAACCATCTCCTTTTAAATTCGTTAGATAGTGTTTTAACATAAACGATGTCTTGCCAGAATTAATCTTCCCAGTAACGATACTTACCATGGTTAGTCTCTCTCATATGTGAATGATTTTGTTTGTGATTCGAAATTGCTAGAATTTCAGAAGTAATCGAAATAGCGATATCTTCGGGTTTGTTTCCACCTAAATCAAGACCAATTGGTGCATAAAAATGTTTTAAATTTACATTTTTCCCAAAAGTCTCATATGTTTTATCCAAATAGTCGTTTAGCTTAACTGGTGAACAAAGCATCCCTAAATATTTTGGCTTTAGTCCAAGTTCAAGCACTTTGTTGATGACATGATAATCATATTCGTGGGAAGGAGTACATACCACAACAAAACTATCTTCTTTAATTCCAACATTTTCAATAAAATCAACAAATCCTTGATTATATAACATATCAGCATTTTGAAAAGCATCAATGATTTGTTTTCGTTCATCAATTACTTTCACATGAAAATTCATTGTCTTCAAAATATTCGCTAGCGCTTGACCAACATGCCCAGCTCCAAAAATATATACATCTTCTTTTGATCCTAAATATTCATAAAACAAAGTGACTACTCCTCCACATACCATCGGTAATGTAAGTGCATTTGGAATAATCTCTGATTCAGTTAGGGCATATCTTTCTAATAATGGCTTTCTTGACCTAAATAATGATGCACATTTATTGATGGCATAATATTCTAACTTTCCACCACCAACAGTACCAAAGTACTCTTTAGTATCTGTTACGATCATCTTTTTACCAACTTCTACTGGTCCTGCGCCTTCTTTTTCAACTGCGGTCACTAAAATCATTGGTATTCCTTTTTTTTGATATTCTAGGATTTTCTCATAGATTATGTCCATATTTTCACCTCAAAAACTTTAAATAGCTATAAAACAATCGTTAATACAATAGCTAAAGCAAGCAAAGGTAATGCAAGAATTGGTTGCTTTTTAAATTGAAATTTAATTTGTTTATCCCATAAAAGGTTTAGATAAAATAAAGCAGTTGCAATAAACCCGCTAATAACTCCATAGTATAGAGCAAAATTTGCCATTGAACCAAAAGATGTTATCTGAGGTGCACTAAATCCAGTTAATAGTGATTGAATAGCTAGCGTGCCTAGAAAGACACCTCTCCATCCAATACTTGCGATTGGAAGGGCAACAACTTTTGCAACATGGTTGTTCTTATCAAGTAATGATATAACAGCAAGTACAAATAGTGATTCTACTACGATAGAAATCATTGGATTAATTGTTTTCCAAATCGATATCGATGGCATAAAGAAATTAACCGACTTGATAACTGCCGCAATAAACCCAACACCTAGTAAAGCTACTTTTGAGTTTAGTGCTTTGTAACTACGATACAAGATTACTGATGCTATCGGAAACATAATCGTTCCTGAGATTAAAGCGGGAACAAAATGAAGGACATATCCTAAAGAAGCTTCTAAGATGCCCCAAATGACTCCAAAGTACAGTATAGTTGTTAATTTTACAAGTTTATTTTTCATTTTTAATTTTCTCCTTTATATTAAGTGCATTTCTAATCTTCTCTGGTGTCATAGGTAACTGGGTGAGGCGAACTCCGAGTGCATTTTCAATCGCATTAGCTAGTGCTGCAGGTGGAGTATCAATACCAATTTCTCCAACTGATTTTGCGCCAAAAGGGCCACTTTCTTCATAACTTTTCGCAAATTCAGTTGTCAAATTTTTAATTTCCAAACGAGTAGGAACTTTATAGTTTAATAAATCAGAAGTGATATTTTTTCCCTTGGAAGTGATAACGACATTTTCGTATAATGCCATTCCAAGTCCTTGGACAATTCCGCCTTCTACTTGACCTTTAGCCAGTTTAGGATTAATGGTTGTTCCGCAATCAACGACAGAAACATAATTCACAATCTCAATTTCACAAGTTTCTTTATCAATCAAGATTTCAATAAATCCCGCCATAAATGGTGGTGGTGATTTATGGCCAACATAACTTGAAGTTGCGACTAATTGTTGTTGATCTTCGTTATATGTCAAACGATTACTTAAATCCACAAGGGTAATGCTTGATTTGTTTGATTTATTTGTGAAAATAATTCCATCATAAATTATGTCAATATCTTCGCAATTAAGGACTTTACTTGCTTCTTCAAAAAGCATTGATTTCATTTTTTTCGCTGCTCTTAAAACCGCGTTTCCAGAAACATATGTTGTGGAAGATGCATAAGCACCCGTGTCAAAAGGTGTCAAATCAGTATCTGATGAATAAACAATGATTTTATCTAGAGAAGTTTGTAACTCTTCTGCAGCAATTTGTGCTAAAACAGTATCAGAACCTTGCCCAATATCGGTTGCGCCAATCATTAAATTATAAAATCCACCATCATTTAATTTGATTGTAGCACTTCCCATATCAATGTATGGAATACCACTTCCTTGCATAGCGATTGCCATACCAACGCTACGGATTTTTTGTTCGTTTTCAACTTTGCACGGATAAATATTATCCCATCCAATTAGTTCTTTTCCCCTTTTCACACAAAACTCAAGTTTACAAGAGTCCATATTCATTGCGGTACCTTCTGTACCTTCACCCATAATCGCAAAAATTGGGGATGTTTCATTTTCCTTTATCATATTCTTTTGACGGAATAATATCGGATCGATTTCAAGTTTATGGCATAACATATCGATTGCTGATTCAAGGGCATAATTTCCTTGAATAGCTCCATAACCTCGATATGCTCCAGCGGATGTATGATTGGTATATACGACATGCCCATGAAAACGGACAGAATCTACTTTATTATACAAAGGCAATACTTTAGATCCTGCGACCATAAAAACAGTTAACGCATGTTCTCCATAGGCTCCAGTATCTGATAATACATAACAATCAATTGCCTTTAGAATTCCATCTTTCGTTGAACCAAGAGTAATATCCAAACGCATCGGATGTCTTGTATAACTTGATTCAAACACTTCTTTTCTCGAGTAAATCATTTTTGATGGTTTTCCAGTAGTGTAGGTTATATAGCTAACAAACATTTCACCATGTAAAGCTTGTTTACCACCAAATCCACCACCAACGCGTGGCTTAATAACTCTGATTTTACTTAAAGGAATTGATAAAGTTTGGCTTAATATTCTTCGAACATGGAAAGGAGTTTGAGTCGAAGAATATAACACAAGACGATTTTGATAATCGATTCTTGCATTCACTGTATGAGGTTCTAACATTACATGTGCTTGTGCTTGGGTATAAAATGACTGTTTAATCACTACTTCAGAATTCTTAATGGTTTCTTCTACATCACCCACGTGCATTGCATAACTTGCAGCGATGTTTCTAAGTGGCTCAAACCCAATAGGAAACATATCATGAATTTCTGGTTCAGGATGTATAACACTTAAATTATCCATGGCTTTTTCAAAATCTAAGACTGGTTCTAATAATTCATATTCAACATCTATCATGGATAGGGCTTCATCACATATAGCATCAGTAGATGCTGCAACAACGCATACTTCATCCCCAATATATCTCACAAACTCGTCTAAGATAAACTTATCATGCGGTGAAGGTTCTGGATATCCTTGTCCCGCTCTTGTGAAAGGAATTCTTGGAAAATCTTGGTAAGTTAATACACATTCAACACCTTCCAGTTTCTTTGCTTTTGAAGTATCAATTTTCGATATTTTCGCATAAGGATGAGGGCTTCTTAATACTTTAACAATCAAAGACTGGTCCATAGCATAATCATCAGAATATGCTGTTCTGCCCATCATAATTCCCTTACCATCAACAGATGGATTTATATTATTAACTACCTTCACTTTGAATCACCCATATACTTTTTAATGGCCTCATGTTGGGAAATATATCCTGTGCATCTGCAAAGATTCCCGACCAAATATTTTTTAATTTCCTCATCAGTAGGATGTATCAGTTCTTTTTTCATTGCATATAAAGTAAGCGCCATTGATGGATTGCAAAACCCACATTGGTCAGCTCCTTCTTCGCCAAAATAATCACTGATTATATCTGCTTCTTTTTGAATACCTTCAACAGTCGTAATTTCATGTCCATCTGTCCGAACTGCTAACAACGAACACGAAGGAACTGGCTTTCCATCAAATAAAACAGTGCAAACACCACAACTAGTATTATCACACCCTTTTCTAACAGAGATGTAATGATTTTTCCTTAATGTGTCAAGTAGATATTCGCCAATTTCAACATCAAAAACTTTATTTTCATTGTTCACTTTCACATTTATTCTCAAAAATTTTGCACCTCCTTTATTCCACGCTTCGTATAAACATAAGCTAAGTGTTTTCGATACTCTTTTGTAGCTCGAACATTACTTGAAAAGCTACATTCGTTAGAACAAGCCACTGCGACTTCTTCTATTAGTTCTGGAGTTACTGTTTTACTGTTATTTAATAAACTCATTGCATCTGTCGCAAATACTGCATTTCCTGGACGACTACCTATGACAATAGAATATTTTCCATCTTGTTTGGAAATAGCTACGTTTAATATAGCAAAATCAAGAGCAGTAATTTTAACTTTTTTAAAGTAACAAGAATGACTTGATTTTGGAATTTTGATATTAACTAATATGTCGCGTTTAATATCCGATGAAGACAAATAATCATTTAATAAAATCTCTCCATATTTATAAAAAACTAATGTTGGATTAAGTAACATTAACACGGGTAATATATCTGAAAACCCAAACTTTGAAACAATACTACCACCAATCGTCGCAATATTTCTTAACGCAATTCCCATAATTTGTTCTATTGTTTGCTTAATAATCCCTCCACTTACCGATAAAATCAGTGCGGAGGATTCCATTTGATGAAGCGTGACCATACTTCCAATAACAATATGATTATCCACTTCTTTTATCTCATCTAAGTGTAAATCATCAAGAGATATTAAAGTGTCCAGTTTTTTTACTGAAAGTTTCATCCAAGCTCCGCCCGCAATAATTTGAGATTGTAGGTTTGATTGAAGTGTAGCGTACGCTTCTTCTAAAGTAGTTGCTTTTAAGTAATGATTAATTTTCATCTGATCATTCCTTCCTTTTTTGTTTTAAAACTTCATAATCCTGTATTGTATCTATATCTTGTAATATGCCTTCATCATCGGTGTCGATTACTTCAAGAAAATGTCGGTCACGAAATGCCTTTAAATTGGACTCGATTGGTTCTTTCATCAGTGCTTCTTTAAGTGACAAAGAAAGCAATAATGGATGTCCTTTGATTCCCTTATAAGATGGGACTAACATTGTATGTAACTGACTAATCATCAGTTTATATGTCTTATGTTGAATCAAAGGATAATCTCCTGGAACAATAAAAAAATCTTCAGATATATGTTTAACACCGCACAGTACTGAGCTAAACATTCCTAACATGTACTCCTCGTTTTTTACGATTTCAATTTTTGAAATCCCAACCAGTAGTTGAGTTATTTCATCATGATAATGTCCAGTAACGACAACAACCTTTGATACATATGGCAAAACACTATTAATAGTATTCAATATTAATGGTTCACCGTGAAAAGGTAAGCTCATTTTATTCATTCCAGTCCGTATTGACAGACCACCTGCAAGAACAATCGCTTGTGTCATAATCCTCCTAATAAAACGCTTTCATTAGCTAGATAAAAAAAATTCATTTTGCCTTAAAAACGGTGTATCGCAATAAATGGTAACATTTATTATAACATTTTTTGACATCTTAATCTATTCTTTTTTTGTGAAAATGCTGAAAAGAAAAAGGGGAAAATAGCACTTTTCCCCTAAAATTCGACTTTAATATTTTGAATATCTTGTATCCTGAGCGTTTTTCTGGTGCGAATAAATTCAACCATCAATTCAGAAATGTCTAATTGGATTTCCTTTACTAATTCTAAATGTTGATACATTTCAAACTCGCCACCACCACTTGCTCGGTAATTATTTAAGACAAGAGTAAAAACGTCGTTATCTTTTACGGCAAATCCTCCATATTTTAAACTAGTAATTCTTGAAGATACTGGTCTTGTTACATCAATCGTGTAATAGATGCCATCAAACATATCGTAATTATAATGTTCCATTTTTGGATAAGAATATTTTGGAGAAAAAGTTACCTCACCATCAACGATGGTAAAATATTCCGCATTTCTTTCAAGCGCGAATCGCAAGTTCAGACCATCGATTTTAAGAACAGTAAGGGTATTCGGATATACATAAGTTGATAGCACATTTCGAATGGTAATATTTTCATTAAAACCAGTAATGTCATTTCCAAGTGAAGTCGCAGAAATCATCGCTTTTGACGCTTCTAACTGAACTTCATTTATAAAAGTAACAATTTTATGTTTTTGAAGTCTTGCTAAAAAAAGATTAGTAACTTGCAAATCATTATTTGGTACAGTTCCAATCGGTTCATCTAGAAAAATATTACATGGCTCATGAACGTCTTTTATTAACTCATAAATCTTTGAATCAGCAACTACATCTTTAGCGGGAAGTAAAAACTCATTTGTTTTTGAAATTTTCCAGTCGTTGTCATGAAACATAAAGTGCAAATCAATAACCCCTAATACTCTTCCGTTTGAAGCAGGTTGGATTATTGAAGTATCTCGAACTTTTTTGGAAATTGATCGATGTTGATGCCCAGTTAACAAACAATTAATTTGCGGAAACATCTCAAGCATTTTAGATCCAACATTTTCACCGGTATCTTGGACATAAGGTAAAAATGTATCTAAATCTTTTTCAAAACCGCCGTGATATACAACTACTATTGCATGAACTTTTACTTTCTTTATCTCTTCTAGTATTAGTTCAAGTTTTTTGATTGGACTTATAAACTGTAAGCCTTCAATATTTAGTGGTCGTTCCCAATTTGGAATATAATCGGTGGTTAATCCGATTACAGCAATTTGAATACCATTTGAAAATGAATGAATTGCATATTCCTTATCAAATGTCAAAAGTTTTTCAGAATCGACAATATTTGCGCACAAAGAGGTAGCATTCAACTGATTTGTGAAACTCTCTAGGTAGGATTTCCCGTAATTGAAATCATGATTTCCAGGTATAAAGTAATCATATTTTAAATGATTAAAAACTGTTGAAACAGGATTTTCATACTTTTCTCTATTTAGCTGATGAAAATACATTAATGGCGAACCTTGAATTGTATCACCACAATCGATTAAAACAGAGTTTTCTGTTCGATTTTCTTTTATCAGTGTAGAAATCAAAGACATCCCATATCCAGTAGTTTCATTATTTGCGTAATTCACGTTTAAAAGGGATCCATGTGTGTCGCTAGTTGTTAATATTCGAATATCAGTTTCACTAGTCATGATTTCATCTCTTTCCAGTTTTTTTATAAAAGTTTATCTAACCAATTTGTATTCAATAAAGGACTAACAATTTCTAAATGTTCTACACACTTTTTCGCGACCTGTGCACCCGAATATAAGCATTTTTCATAAGATTTCCCCATTGTATATGCATATAAAAAACCAGCAAAAAAGTTATCTCCAGCACCATTCGTGTCAACAACTCTTGTGCCAGGAATACTGTCTTGATATAGCCATTTTTTGTCCTTTGTCAGAAGTGAAGACCCATGTTTTCCATGAGTACAAACGACAAGTTCTTTTCCTAATGAAATTTGTTCTGACATAAACTCTTTATAATTTGGCAAAAGATCACTACTTAAGAACAAATAATCAGCTGCCTCAATAAAATCTTGGTAGTAAGAATTTTGGCCATCATAATCATGAATGTCTACCCAAATTTTCTTGTTTAAAGTCTTAATAAGTGGAATAAATTTTCGACAGTAATTCATGATGTTTAAAACAATAATATCCGCTTTTTTAATTTGATTTTCAATCAAATATTGATTAACAGTAGGTTCAAAAGATGTACTATTTGTGAATATAGAAATTCTATTTCCATCTTCGCTCATTAGATTTGTATGTGTTTCAGTCCCTAAAAAATCAATATCACTTATAAAACGCACATTATGATTTCTTAAGGTATTTTCAATTATTTTTCCGGAGTTGTCGTCGCCAATTACGCCATGTAAAGTTACCTTAAACCCCAGTTTTTTTAAAGCAATGGCTTTTCCTGCACCAGTAGATCCTACAACCTGATATATGTTTTTCGCAAAAATAGTTTTAGCGAATCCATCTGGTAATTTATCAAGTTGAATAATTGTATCATACGATACTCCACCAAGAACAAATACTTCATCCATATGGCAACACCCCTTACTTTAGTGATATCATTATACAATAAGTATATCATGTTTGACAATGACTTCACACTTAATCACTATGAATAAGAAATGATAGAAATTTTTTCAAGACACATAATCGCCAGAAATTTGTCCCTCTACTCATAATCATCAACTAATTTTCCAAAGGTATCATTTACATTACTTTATTTATATTTTTAGTATTCCGTTGGTTCTTGACTGTTTGAAGTAACATATAAAAATTAAAAAAAGGGGATTTCTCCCTTTAAACAAGCCTTAAGCTATTAATATATAATAGTACTAATGTTGCCTCATAACAACTCAGCCTTCTTCAGTTCATTTCTTAAAGAATTATACACAAAGTTTAAAAGAAACTCTAAAGTAAACCCCGAAAGGATATAACACAAAAGTTCATTTACATAAGCATAGTAAGCGCACTTCAAGTGAGTTTTAGAAGAAAGTTTGACTGTATTCTCGTAAGTCCTAAATAAGAAAAATCTTTTCCCTGTCAAATTATTTAGTTGAAATAGGTCGTAATCGCGGTCAGCCCACATTGAATTAAAAGGATCAATAAACGCAACAAGTTCAAGCTTTTTAGGATTGACGAGCATATTCATCACATTTAAATCTCCATGAATTAGCGTTGCATCTTCGATAAACTCATCAAATACCTGTTCAAAGATTGACGTAATATAATCCATCATTTTAGCGTATTTTGGTTTTATCTTCTTCTCTATTAATAACTGTTGAGTCCCCGTTTGCACAAAAGCAACAATGGTTAAATAAAATTCTTGCCACGTATCATAAGTAGGGCTTTCAACATATCCAAATTTATCATTTTTTGCCATATGGATTTGGACCATCCCATCAACAACTGATCTAGCAAATGCTTTCCTTGTTGATGAACTTTTTAAAAGTAGTGATGGCGTCGTGAAGCCATCAACCCCATCAATATATTCCATAATAATTGCATCAAAAGGTACATCTTCCGAGTGGTCAAAAACATGATAAATTTCAGGCATTTTTACTGATGTATTTTTACTTAATAATTCAGTTTGGAATTTTTCTGTTTTATGCATTCCGTTAACTCGATAGCCTTTAACAACAACTGGTTTATAACTTTTTTCAAAAGTAACTTTATAGACAAACCCGTATGATCCTCCGCCAAGGTATAGTACAGATAAGATTGGTTCTTTATAATATTTCTTGATTACTTCGATTATGAATGGAATTCTTAAGCCTGATTCACTTTTTGTTTTTCTCATAAGGTGTCCTCTACTTTTTTATTTAAACTTACAACTTACATCATACATGAAAAATTAGTTTGTGTATTTAATCCACATTTTCAGTAATTGAAGAACTTACTTGTTTGCGCTTTTTTATTTTCAAAAAAACAATCAAAAATAAGACAAATCCAATCAAAAACATGATAGCTGACAGGTCAAATACGTAGATTGGATTTACTTCGTATAAGTATCCCGCAATGACTGGTCCTAAAATCATTCCAATTGACAAGAAAGATTGTCTGATGCCCATAATAGTTCCAATAGAGCCATCTTCAGCATATTCGGAAATAAAGTTTTGTTCATATGGCAAATAAATGGCACGGAGGATAACATAAATCATATAAATAGTATACATTGCAATAAGAAACTGACTTTGTCGAAACGCAATAAAAACGATTATAGCACTGGCAATTTGAATAATAATCATTACGGTTAATTCTCTTTTATACTTTATGACTAATGGCACTAGAAACAAACTAGAAAGGACAGAGATAATCCCTGTTACAAGAACAAAAGATCCAAGGTCATTTGGTGAATAACCAAGTTGATTAAAATAAACATCAATATACTTGCTTAAATTAATTGCGCCAATTGAAATAAACGCAATCGCGAATAGAAAAATCAAAAACGAGGAATCAAGATCCTTTAATTTTCGAAATGAAGAAAACCATACCGAATGATTTTTAGATGATTTGACTTTATCAGGCTCTTTAAGAAAAAATAAAACAAGAAAAGCAAACCCGATATTTAATACGCCTTGAATCACGAAAATATTCGAATAGATGTCCGTTCTTAATAGTGAGACAAAAAAAGGATTCCCATTCAAAAAGCCGCCAAGTTTATAGCCAATACCCGCAAACAAAGTAATTGTTGCCGCAAGCAAAGCAAGATTTTTAGCTCGTTTATCTTTTTCTGAAATTTCAATCACATAACTCACAAATAAGGTGACAATACCCGCAACACCTAATCCTGAAACAACACGAAAGAAAGTCATTAAATACATATTTTCTACAAGTCCAAATGAAGCTTGACCAACACTATATACAATGAGTCCCCAAAAAATTAGTTTGTTTTTTTGAAACTTGTCACCTAAAGTTCCAAAAATCGGTCCTCCAATCATTAATCCAAGGGACATTGCCGCAAAAAAAACACCAAACATTTTGTCAGGGATGCCTATACTAGTCACTAATGCTGGCGTTACTGGATGACCGATATTATGAATAAGTCCTTGTAGTGCCGCAAGAACGAGCACGATTATTAATGATTTTTTCATGTGTTTTTCCCTTACTGATAGATATATACATTATACTAGACTTTATATTATAACCATAGTGTAGTACACTTTTTCCAGGAAAAAGCACTCTATAAGTGTTTCTAAACAGCTAATATACTCGATTATACTTCGGATTCTAAGATAATTGATGTAACAAACGATCCATCTTCTTTGATTTTAATCAAACGTCCACCTTTTTCATATGGAATGTTTCCATATTCATAGTATCCTGAAACCCTGCCAAAAGCTAACGTAATTCTTTCTTTTTCGAATGCAAAATCATTGTAATGATCATGCCCAACAAAAACACCTTTTGTACTGCCAAGTAATTTCATTTCGTTAAAAAATCCTGTGTTATATTTAGAACAAGAAATTGGTTCGTTAAAAAAACCAGAATACTCTTTTTTGGACAGATTCTCAATTTCCTTAAATTCTCGTAATGGGATGTGAAAGAAAGTTAAGCTAGGCACTATTTTTTCATGCAGCTTCACTTGCTTTTTTATTTCTTGTTTGTACCAGTCAATTTGATCTGGATATATATAATCATAACTCCATATTTCAGAATCATTTTCAAAGTCTATTCTTGTCTCATTTGAGTCAAGAAAAAACAAATTCATAACTGGTTCTTCTTTTCGATTATGTACAATATAACTATAATTACCAATACCATGAATGGATAAATCTCCAACTTCAAAAAGACAATGTTGAAACTTACTCATCACATTTACAAGTTCCTCTTTTGAAACGCCACCTTCAGTGTCATGATTTCCAAACACAAATGTCCAGAAAATTTTAAATTCCTCAAGAAATGCACCTAGCAAATCATATAACTTTCTACTTGATGAATGCATTGTCAAATCTCCTGTAATCACGATAAGATCTGGTTGTGTCTTTCTTACAAGATTAGTTATTAACAATAATGTTTTCGCATTCAATGCATTATTCATAAGATGTAAATCTGTCAATTGTAATATATTAAACTCAAAATCATCATTTACATATAATTTTTGTTTCATGTGTCATAGTCCTCGCCATATATTATATAAAGTATTATACACAATATCTAAAATAAAATGAATAAAAATTAAAAAAAGTCATTGACGTATTAAAGGAATGAATGTTATCATATATATATCTTTTAGATATATGAGGTTTAGCATGTCTACAAATAAAACAGTTTATGTAATATTAGGATTATTATCTGAACAACCACTCTCAGGATATGAAATCAAAAAGCTAATAAAACTTCGGTTTCAATTTTTTTGGAGTGAAAGTTATGGGCAGTTATATCCGACGCTAAAGTCTCTTGTTAAGGACAACCTTATTCAAGTGTTCCCTTTAGAAAAACAATCTAGTCGGAATGAAATAAAATATTACATAACTGATTTAGGCAAAGAAAAGCTTAAAGAATGGTTGTTCGTTTCGCCAGAGAAAGAAACAATTCGCTTAGAAATTCTCTTGAAAATGTATTTTTCACTAAACACCCCGGAAGTGCCAATGATTGAGTATTTATCTGCTTTTAAAGACAATTACTCAGATGCAATTAACACTTTAAATCTTTTTCAAAAGGAATTAGAACAAATTGCTTTCGAAGATAATCACGAGGATATATTACACATCATTGATTTTGGTCAAAAAGTATATAAAGCATATATTGAATGGTCAGAGGAAACAATCAAATATTTCAAAAGGAAAAACACAAAATGAGACAAAAAACTAGAAAAACCATTACTTTTATCAGTTTTATTTTATTTCCAGTGACAATGAATTTTTTTTCTCCTTATGTATCAATAGACGGCGCAATATCCGGTGTTATAACAGGTAGTGTCATTGTCTTTTTCATTATGTTTCTATCTGGTATTATCTTTGGAAGAAGTTGGTGTTCTTATGTATGTCCGATGGCAACACTCAGTGAAATTTCAGAGAATATAAATTCCAAAAATCCAAACGTTAAAAAACTTACAACAATTAGATATACAATCTTTGGAGTTTGGTTTAGTGTTCTGGTTAGTGGTTTTATTTTGGCAGGAGGAATTAATGGTTTTGATCCATTAAGACTGACGAAAAACTTTGTGTCTGTTGACATGCCTATAAAGTATATAACTTACTATTTAGTTCTTGGATTGTTTTTTATACTTTCAGTTGCTCTTGGGAAGAGAGGCGCTTGCCATAGCGTATGCTGGATGTCACCATTCTTAGTTGCTGGTTTTGAAGTATCGAAATTGTTAAAAATACCACATCTTCGAATTACTAGTGATAAAAGCAAGTGCATCAGTTGTCATCGTTGTGATAAGGAATGTCCAATGTCAATTGAAGTCGAAAAAAGCGCATTAAGGGGAATCATTAGTACCTCTAACTGTATTTTGTGTGGAAAATGTATTGATGTTTGCCCAAAAAATGTATTAGGTTATGCGTTTACAAAGAAAACAAAATAGTCAAAATAATAAAGGCATTGATATGCCTTTTATTTTTGCTTGATTTGGATAGAACGTTTTTTTGCATTCTCTTTAACTTTATCTTTTTTTTCTAAATCTACAAATATCTTCTCGATTGCATAATTTAAATTAGGTTCATCCTTCAAAAAAGAAACGCTCATTTTGACAATTTTTTCTTCAAACAATACTAATGATAAATATAATAAAAAAATAATTAGCGTTATAAAAAACCACAATTCAAAAATGGCACTATGTCCAAGCAAAACAAGAGATAATACTCCTCCTGCCCAAATAATAATAAGCCAAACTCTAGTTATAATAACAAGTCTAGGATTTTCTCTTGCAATAAAGTTCACAAATGGAACAAATGACAATGATAGGAATAATGCATGTAGTCCTGCAAAAACGGTATGAATTAAATGCCAAAATGGATATAGTTCTTTTAGTGCTGGAATTAATGCGGTTAAAATAAGAAATATTACTGCCAAAACGACAAACCAGTATTTTGTTTTAGGAACATATTCTTCTAACTTAAACAATGCGACGATACTAGATTGAATGGCAATTCCAGTAATGATTGCCCATATGATAAAAAACAACCTGTAATCAAAAAAATTACCAATATTACTTAGCGTATATTCTAATGGATTTTCCAGCGTCCCATATACTACAGTCACAAGTAAAGCTGCTAATAGAACACTCATTACAAACATCCTAATTCTTCTTTGTCGTAATAGGTCCTTTTGCATATCAAAAAGATTTTTTTCAATGTAATCCGCTTTTACTTTTTCTTTATCAATTTCAATTGATGAAACCACGAACATCCCCCCCATGACAAAAATCTTTTTTATTATACCTAAAAAAATAGTGTTAGTAAATATATTTATAAAAAAATACTAGCAGGCTAATATTTTATTTATCAATATATGATAATATATATAAAAAGGAAGTGATTCACTTGAACATTAAAATTGAAAGACTGAATATCACAAATCAAAATAGTTTATTTTCCTTGTTCGAAAATTCTCATTACGAACATTCTCCCTCATGGAAAACTTGCTACTGCAGATTTTACCATACTACTTGTTCAATGGATGAATGGATTACAAGAAGTAAAGACACAAATCGGAATGAAGCTATGAAGGAAATTAAAAGCGGTAAGATGCAAGGCTTTTTAGCAATGGATAATGACAAATGTGTGGGATGGGTGAATGCTGCACCGATTCTAAACTATCCAAGATTAGAGAATCATCTAGATTCTTCTTTTAAAAACCCAAAAACAGCTTTAACAATATGTTTTGTTATTGATGAAGCATACCGGGGACTAAAAATATCTTCAATGCTTCTAGATACAGCGATAGATTTCTTTAAAACAAATGGTTATGAGCGAATGATTGCTTTACCAGTTCATAGTGATGTTTTAGAAAAAATGTATCGTGGCATCAAACAAATGTACTTAAACAGAGGATATGTTGAAATATCTTGTGAAAATGATTTATCGGTAATGGCACTTGATTTAGTATAAAAAAATATCACTTCATTATGATATGATATTTTTTACTTATTAACGTAAATTCTGAATATATGCATATGAAAAACATGTGCTTTATTATATCCTATCTCTTCAATGGTATCTACGTACTTAAACCCACACTTTTTTAGAAATTCAATTGAAGGAATATTTTTTTCTTCAGTAAAAGCACTAATATACTTAAAAGGCATCATACCAAATGCATACTTTGTAACTGCTTGAATCGCTTCTGACATCAAACCGCGTCTTTGATATGATGGTAAGATTCCATAGCCAAGTTCACAAGAAAGTGGATCCTCATGAAAATTCCATAACGAAATAGTGCCAATGAGTTTGGAACTCTCATTATCAACTATACCCCATATCAGCCACTTAGAGTCTATTATGCCAAAATTCATTGTTTCTATATATTTTTTGGTTTGTTCAATGTTTGTGTCTGTGACATTGTCGATGTATAGATTCATCTCTTCATTACTTCTAATAATAAATAGTTCTTCGACGTCCTCAGTTAATAATTTTCGTAAGGTCAATCGACTAGTATTTAGATTTTGAAATATTAATTTCATCAAATCACCTTCAAGTATCATTTCTCTATCTTAATTATACTTAAAAAATAATAAACTATCAAATATTTTAAAAAAAGATGAAAATAGATATTGTGTTTCACACAGTATTGTGGTATTCTCTTAGTGTGCAATGCACAGTAAGGAGAACAATATGAACTCACAATTCAAAAAAGGAATCATTGAAATGTGCGTAATGAGCCTTATTTCAGAGAAAGATATGTACGGATTTGAAGTGATAGAAACTTTAGCAAAGGAAATTGACGTCAATGAGAACACGGTATATCCGATTCTTAGAAGATTGACAGTTCAAGGCTTCTTTAGTACTTATCTCTCCTCGACAGGAATCGCCGCACCAAGAAAATACTATAAAATTACTGCAACCGGTTCAGAGAAAGTAAAAGAATATCAAGAGGAATGGAGCACATTCCTAAAAGCTGTTTTCAATATATTAGGGGGGAACAAAAGATGAAAAATAAGTATTTACGCGAAATTAAAGAAAAATTGCTTGCATATGAAATTACAACTACAGAATTAAACGATATCTTATCTGATTACGATCAAATGTTTGATGATGGGCTTGAAAAAGGGTTATCCGATCAAGAAGTAATCGACTTTTTAGGAAATCCAGAAAAAGTTGTCAGAGAACTTTCTGAGAGTTATATCTTAAAATCCGAAAACAAACATCGTTACTCGAATAAAATTGTTGCGTTAATGCCTTTTCTTACAACGGTTACCTACGTTATTCTAGGGTTATATTTTGATTTATGGCACCCTATGTGGCTTATATTCTTACTAATTCCAGTAGTTGCTATCATATCGAATGCAAGAACTAATATCATTCAAACTTTAACCGCATTGTCACCATTTATTGCGACTGTCACTTTTATACTTTTAGGTACCTATCTTAATGCATGGAATCCTGCTTGGTTGGTTTTTCTTATCATACCAGTTCTTGGGGTTCTTAATAGCAAAGACTTTTGGAAGTCATTTGGATTTATTGTAACAATCCTTATGGCCTGTTTCATATATTTGTATGCTGGGTACGCTTACAACGCTTGGGGACAAGGTGCCTTAGCATTCTTTTTACCCTTTGCATATGGAATCTTAACAAATGACATCAAAGTTTCATTTGGTAAAGGTCTACTTGTAAAAATTACCGTTGTATTATCGCTTATAATCTATTTTGTCTTTGGTTTCTTCTTTAACACTTGGGGATACTTATGGATGATTTTCTTAGCTATTCCGATGGTTTCAATTATCAGGTATTCTGGTAAAAATGCAAGACTAGTCGCATTAATGCCTTTTATTTCTACCATTATCTTCTTTTGTTTAGGATATTTTTTCGGGCTATGGGCTATTTCCTGGATTGCGTTCCTTCTTATTCCAGTTGTCGCAATCATTAAAAACGCTTAATTCAAAAACAGAAACTTTCAAATAGTTTCTGTTTTTTTATTATATGTTTAGATAAGTATAAAATTCATGAGAATGATGTAAACAAAAGTTGGCCCAAAAATACTTAACAAAATATTATTGAACTTCAATTGGAGTAAAATGACAAGTCCAAGACAAATTACTTCAGGAATACCATATGGACTACTTACAAAGGATAAATGTTGTAAAGAATACACAACAAGTAGCCCAAATGAAGCCATTGGTAGTACTTTCGATAAATAATCTAACCACTTTGTTTTTTTAAACACTTCGTTTAATACCAATGGCAAAAACCTTGTAAGCATTGTTGCAAGAGTCGCGGTGACGACAATCCAAAATGATATCATAGTATCTTTGCCTTACTTACATATTTTTTTTCATACAAGATTAAAAATAGGACTATAAGTACCATTGCTGGGACAATAAACTGGTCTTTAAATATAAGAACCATTCCAAGTGAAATAAAAAAGCCAACCCATCCTGGAATTTTAACTTTGGATTTTTTCATTTGAGAAACTAAAACACTCACAAAAAGAGCAGTCAAAATAAAATCAAGTCCAACAATTTCAAATGGTAAGATACTTCCTAGAATGCCTCCTAGGACACTTCCTGTCACCCAGTATATATGATGTAACAACGTAACAGTTAAGTAATACTTCTTCTTATTAAGAATATTAGACAAGTCATGACTGTTTAGTACGGTAAATGTTTCATCTGTTAATCCAAAATATAAGTACCACTTACTATTTAGACATTTGCTATATTTTTCATTCATGGAGATTCCATAAAAAATATGTCTTGCATTTATTATGAAGATGATAAAAAATACGTAAATTGGATGAATTTGCAATGATAAAAAAGATACCATTGCAAATTGAGCAGATCCAGCAAACGTAAATAAACTAATAAAAAATGACCATATAAAATTGTATCCATTATGCTCCATAACCATGCCATATCCAATGCCTAAAAACAAAAAGGCAATCATAACTGGTATGGTATGGATAAACGCTTTTTTAAATGTTTGATTCAAAATCATTTCCTCTTTTACCGTTATTTTTTTGTATTTCAAACATTATATCACATCTTTTTTTAAAAAATACATTGTTTTATGTAAAATAACTCATTCTAAATTTGAATATACTTAAGAAAGCTCTTTTCCTTGAAAAATCATATCTTTTGTGGGAAAATGATATAATAGATATTATTATTTGTTGAACTATGGTTCATGAGGAAGAAAGCGAGGAAAACAATGGTTGGTTTATTTCAAATATTTCTAGTTTTTCTTAAAATTGGCGCTTTCACATTTGGTGGCGGTCTAGCAATGATTCCAGTTATTAAACGGGAAATTGTTGCGAAAGGTTGGATCAACGATGATGAACTAGCTGATTATATTTCGGTGTCTCAAACTGCACCTGGAATGATTGCAATCAATATTGCAACCCTTGTTGGTCTTCACTTAAGAGGTAGGAAGGGTGCACTTATGGCGGTATTAGGTGTTGTGTTACCATCCATAATCGTTATTATATTAATTGCAACGGGTTTAAGACATTTTTCTGAAATTCCTCTTATAGTAAGTGCTCTAAATGGAATAAACCTTGTCGTAATCGTTCTTTTGGTTTATGCAATTTTTGATATTGGAAAAAATGCGATTAAAGATATGTTTACGTTGGTTTATGCAATCTTGTGTTTTGCACTAATTTATTTTCTTGACGTGCCTACATATCTTGTTATCTTATTATCTTTTTTACTCGGAACATTATTAACTCTTTATCATATCTACAAAAGGAGGGTACAAAAATGATTGAACTCTTCTTTGTCTTTATATACGTAGGATTATTTACCATTGGTGGTGGAATGGCAGCTATTCCATTAATCCAACAAGCAGTTGTCTTAAGAGGGTGGTTAACCTTAGCCGATTTTACTTCTATGGTGGGAATTGCTCAATCTACCCCAGGTCCAATAGGAATCAATGTTGCGACTTATGTTGGATTCGAACAAGCAGGTATCTTAGGCGCTATTGTTGCGTCAATTGGTTTTATATTACCCTCATTTGTTATTGTTTCTTTTCTAGCTAGTTTACTAAGAAAATACCGAAAATCAGAACTAGTTGTAAATTGGTTTTATTTTATTAAGGCATCTATTATTGGACTAATCGGCTATGCACTTGTGTCCATAACATTAAATTCAGTCTTAAGTTTTAATTCTATCCATGATATTCCTTATATTGCTTTTATCATCCTTATCGCATTGTTCGTGATTTTTAAAATCCTTAAAAAATATCCTTGGTTAGTAATCTTAATTGGTGCTGGGCTAGGCATGTTATTCTTATAACGAGGTGCATTCATGTTTGAATATTTTAGTAAAGATTATCCTTTTCCATCTAAAAGAAATGTTGTTTATGCCCAAAATGGAATGATAGCTACAAGTCAACCATTAGCTAGTCAGGCAGGATTAGATATTTTAAAAAAAGGTGGTAATGCTGTTGATGCCGCTATTGCTGTTGCTGCATGTTTAACTGTTGTCGAACCGACTTCTAATGGAATCGGCGGCGATGCCTTTGCGATTGTTTGGATGAAAGATCACATTTATGGACTCAATGCAAGCGGCGTCTCGCCCAAAAAAATATCAATCGAGGCATTAAAAAATCTAGGAGTGAAAGAAATTCCTAGATTTGGTTTTATTCCCGTGACTGTTCCAGGTATTCCTTCTGCTTGGGCAAGTCTCTCAAAGAGATTTGGAAAATTAACATTGCTTGAATGTCTTACTCCGGCTATTGAATACGCAAAAAATGGATATCCAATTAGCCCAACATTGGCTACTAGTTGGAACAATGCTTTTAAGATATATTCTAAAAACTTACATGGGAAAGAATTTGACTCGTGGTTTGATACCTTTACTATTAACCATAAAGCGCCTATGGAAGGTGAAGTTTGGTCTTCAATTGATCATGCAAATACGCTTGAATTAATTGGTATTACAAATGCAGAAGCTTTTTACAAAGGTGTTCTTTCCGATAAAATTGACGCATACTCTAAAAAGTTTGATGGTTTTATCCGAAAAAGTGATTTAGAAGATTATGAACCCATATGGGTCGAACCCATAAAAGTTTCATATAAAGGATTTGATGTTTGGGAAATACCACCGAATGGTCAAGGTTTAGTTGCACTTGTTGCCTTGAAAATCATGGAAGGATTTGACATTTCTTCAAAATCGAGGCTAGAAATAATGCATTTGCAAATTGAATCGATGAAGCTTGCTTTTTCAGATGGAAATGCATATATCTGTGATCCTTCAAATCAAGCAGTTACACCAAGTGATTTGCTAAATCCCAGTTATATTGAAAATAGACGAAAGTTAATTAAGGAAATCGCTAGTATTTTTAGCGTCGGAAAACCAAGTGGTGGTGGAACAGTATATTTGGCTACTGCCGATAAAGATGGTAATATGGTTTCCTATATCCAAAGTAATTATATGGGATTTGGTTCAGGGCTAGTCGTACCTGGCACAGGAATTGCCCTTCAAAACAGAGGGCATAATTTTACTTTAGACATACATCATCCAAATCATTTGATGCCAGGAATTAGACCATACCATACGATTATTCCAGGTTTTTTAACAAAAGGGCAAAAAGCCATCGGACCATTTGGGGTAATGGGCGGTTTTATGCAACCTCAAGGACATATGCAGGTTGTTATGAATATAGTAGATTTTGAATTTAATCCCCAAAGTGCGATTGATGCACCTCGTTGGCAGTGGCTTGAAGGAAAAAAAATTGCTTTAGAAAAATCTATACCACAATCAATAATTCAAGGTTTAATAAAGCTTGGCCATGATGTTGTTGTATTAGAAGATAGTTCTAGTTTTGGCCGAGGAGAGATTATTTTTAGAGATTCAGAGTCGGGTGTTTTAGTTGGTGGCTGTGAACCTAGGTGTGATGCCTCTATCTCAGCGTGGTAGTAAATTTCAATAAAAAAATAGGCCGATTACATTTGTAATTGGTCTTATATTTTCTATAGATAATAATGCTTTATTGGAAGATCTAATAGTTCATTATACTCATAAATAAGGGGTTTACCTGTAGGCAACTCGATATTCATAATCTC
>JAQUZN010000067.1 GCA_028691315.1 Candidatus Izemoplasmatales bacterium
GTCCTTCAAGTGGTGTTACACCTAAAACCAAACTATTAATTAGGATAGCTCCAAGCCAGATAATTACTAAGTTCACGCCGTTCATGATGATTGTCATACCAGGCATCATAAACGCCATCGCACGGTTTACTTCTAAATTTGTTTTTGTTAAAGTTTCGTTAACTTTTTCAAATTTATCTTCTTGGTATTTTTCTGAATTGAATGCTCGAATAACGCGAATACCAGTTAAATTTTCTCTTGTAACAGCATTTAAATCATCCGTTAAAGCTTGGATTCTTTTGAATCTTGGTAGGGCAATTGTAAAAATAATCGAAATCATTACCATAATTAGTATAACCGCAACTGCAACAGTAATCGACATTTCATTACTAATACCTACAATTTTACTAACGCCTTTCACCGCCATAATTGGAGCGGTAATTGCCATTCTTAAAGTGAATATTACTGCCATTTGAACTTGTTGAATATCGTTTGTTGAGCGTGTAATTAAGGAAGCAGTTGAAAAGTCCATCATTTCAGTCATTGAAAATTCATCTACTTTTTTGTAGACGCCTTCACGTATTCTTCTTGATAGTCCGGCTCCAATTCTTGCTGCGATATATCCTACTACAATTGTACAAGAAATGCTACCTAAAACAATACCTAGCATTCTTAAACCTTCCATTAAAATATTGTGCGTTTGGGCAACACCAGTTGAAGCACCAATACCAATAAAGGTTATAATATGCCCTATATAAGTAGGAAGCAACAAATCTAGTGATACTTGAGCATAAACAATACCAATCATAACTAATATAAAGAGCCAGTACCACCATTTCATAAATCTAAGTAATTTTATCATATAAAAAATCCTTTCCAAACTAATTCTCTTGTATTGTAGTTCTTGATTTTACATCAAGTAAATTGTATATGAAAATCCAATACAATTGTATATCTTCTACAAGTATACTTCTATTTAGTTGCGTTGTCAACTAATTAGTCTTGAAATCGTTTTCTTTATTTTGTGTTTACATTTTTTTCGCGTTTCCATAAAAAAATGCGAAATTAATCGCATTTTAAAAATTACACAATTTCCATTTGAAGAAGTTTTATATACTTAGGTCCAGAATAATGTTCTAAAGAAACGGTTTCTTTTGATAAAATCAAATTCGATAAGCATTTATCAATATTTCCACTAAAAGAAAATCCACTTACTGGAATATACTTTGTCCCATCAAAATATTGAGCTAGCCTGACTTCTCCACCAATATAACTAGTATACATATCGATTTGAATTCCTGATAAAGCAAGAATTTCTAGATGAGGTTTTTTAGTCATTGAAGAAAGCGATGACTTCCCTTTATTCACATTGATTTTATCTAAATAACCAGTCGGTTTAATCCCTAAATACTGAGCATATTGATTACTTCCATAGTAGTTCATAAGGATTCCTTGCTTTATTACTTGTACAGGACTTAGAAGAACTCCATCTGCATCAAAAGCGTTTGCTTTTGAGGATGGAATGTAAGAAATATCAAGTTTTTCACCAACGATATCTTTTTGGATAGGATCACCAATCACTTTGTCCGTACTTTTTTTATATATACTTACGTATGAATAGTCTTCAATTAAATTTTCAAAAAACTGCTCAACTTCTTGATCTTTTATAATAACATCAATTTTGGATACATTCTTCAAAGAAATAGCGTAATATCTCGCTTCTACTTCTTTTAGTGCATTCTTTGCATCTTGTTTAATTTGAGATAAATCAATATTTTTATAATTGAAATGTTTGTATAGTTCCACTTTTTGAATGTCACCATCATATGATGGTATTGCTTCAATAAAAACAGCGTTTGTGGTTTTTTTTAAGTTAACATTCAACGAGTTAACAATATGAACAATAGATTTGGTATAGAATAATTCCATTGCATTAAACTTTTTGTTAGTTGTAGACTCGAAATTATATATGGAAGCGATTTGATCCATCAATTCAAACGGGTCGATCTCAATTGTTTTTTCTTTCCATGACCGTTTTTTATCACCTTGAACAAGCGGATATGCTTTATTCTTAACAAACGTCGCTGCGAATAAAGCTTCTTCAATAAGTTTCTTTAAATCTGATTTACGAAGTTTATGACTGATTTTGAATGAAGAAGATCCAACATATTCGTTATCATTTTCCATAAAACGATGATATAAGGCAATTGTATATTCTTTAGTCAATGTTTTTCTTGTCGTTTCAAGTTTTTGCATTACATAAAACGCTTGAGAACTATCTGTAACTGTTTCAGTGATTAGCCAATCAGAAATTTCAGAATATTCTTTAAGACATTTTTCAATTAACTTTATCATCCAATTTTCACCTTCGCTTTCAAGCAAGGACCGCCATCACTAACACGAACCCATTCTTTATATCCTTTTCCACATGAGCCACTACCTATTACATCAAAATCGTTTGAAACGGCACTAATCGAATTAAGTAAATCAATTACATAGCCACTCATTACTACAGGAGATACGATTTTACCTGTAAATTCACCATTTTTGATTTCTCTTCCATATTGAGCTGTGCATTGAATTCCCCAGTTTTTGGGATCTTCCATACCATTGTTAGTTTGATAAAGGAAAAATCCATAATCAATACTTTTTATCATATCTGATAATTTAGTCTTTCCTTTTTCAAAGAAAGTATTTGTCATTCTTGTATATGATTTACGTTTATAGGACTCTCTTCTACCATTGCCTGTTGGTGTAAATCCTAGTTGTAAAGCAGACAGTGCATCAGAAATCCCTGATACTAAAATACCATTTTTTATAATTAAAGTATCGTGAGCCAAAACGCCATCATCATCAAAGAAATAAGAAGCAACACTATTTGTAGAAGCCGCACCATCATGCATACTGATTAACTTAGATGCAACTTGCTTGTTCATATATTCTTGAGATTTGGCACGGTCTTTCACAAACATGTCCATTTCAACACCATGGCCAAAAGCTTCATGTGCAATAAGACCGGTAATAGATGGATCGGTAATTACATCATAAAATCCTGGTTTTGGCGGTACCGAATCAAGTAATTCTATCGCGACATCTGCTGTAGAACTCATGGAATTTCGCAAATCAATCAAACACTGTTCAACAGAGTTTGATCCAAATCCGTTATATGCATATTTCGTATTTGATTCTCTTCTTACTAAAACCAAAGAGTTTGGATTACTCCAAGTATAGTATTGTTGTAAATCTTTGGATGTTGATAAAAACATTTTTGAAATTTCTGTGTTTTCAATACTTGCCCTTACATTCATAATAAGTGGTGAAATTTTTAAGGTTTCATCAACGCAAGTTTTCAAAATTGAAATAATTTGATCTGATGAATAATCAATTCCTTTATTTTTTCTAGTAAAAGTTTTAATAATTGGTTCTTCAATTAATTTTCCAACTTTAACATGAGAAATGGTTCCTTTGGACATCGTCAATTTATCAATTTGTTCTACGATTTCTAATAGTGATTTTTCTTCAATCTCACTCACAGAATACTCACTATATAAATCCCCATTAAATACTTTGATGACAAATCCTGACTCAGTAATTCCACTAGGCACAACAACTGTTGTTGATTTATCAACTACGATTCTCATACCTTTTACATCTGTAGCTAATATACTTACATATGTATATTTAGTCTGTAATAATGTAATTAATTTTTGAAGTATTGGTTTTTTATTTTTTAAATATCGAGAAAATTTATTAGTCATATTTTACCCTCCATGTTATCTATTTTACCATATATCTTATTTATTGATTCCAAAAATATTGCTTGATTATTATAAAAGTGAATTCTTTTCAAAATTTGTATATATAAAGAAAGGTATTATTTTGAAAATCAAGAATACTTTTGTTATATTAATAGTTTGCAAGTATTTCTTCTCTAGAAACGGTAAAGTATTTTTTAATTTGAATAATTATTTAAAATTAAAAAATTGAATCCTATCTACTATTAAAGATATTTATGTAGTATAATAAAAAATAATAATTCAATTTATTTTTGTGATTTGGGGAGGTGTTTGAAATGTCAATAATTGAATCTTACTTGATTTCCTTACTAATATTAATTATAATATTTATTAGTTTGCGACGTCAAATTGATAAAAGCAAGTATGATAACTTTTTGTTTTCAAGCATCGTTATTCTAACTATGATAATGCTTGTGGATGATTACATACAAATTATCGTGGACAAACAACCAGGAATTATAATGTACTTGCTCAACAATTTTACCCTATTCATCATGTATGTCGGAGCTCCACTTATTTCATTATTATGGTTTGATTATGTTGATTATTTCTTCCATCGTGATAAAATGAGAATTATCAAATTTCACAAAGCGGTTGTCATTCCTCTTGTTTTATATGTAGTACTATGCATTATTAGTGTATTTATAAACATTATTTTCTACGTAGACACTTCTAATCTGTATACTAGAGGTGCTCATTACTGGATTTATTTAATATTTTCCTACTCATTTTTAGTAGTTGCAGTAGTTTCAATTATAAAACACAAAAAGGAGATACGTACTTCTACTTTTTATCCCTTACTGTTCTTCGTAATTCCCCCGGCAGTTGGTGGAATTTTCCAGTCAATTCACTATGGATTGCTATTAATTTGGCCAATGACAATGATTTCAATATTCATGATTTTTGTTTTTGTACAATCTCATAGGGCAAACACGGATTATCTCACTAATTTGTTTAATAAAAGAGAGTTTGATAATCATGTGAATATTTTATCAAGTTCAAAAAAGAAACGTTATCTTTTAGCAGGTTTGATTGCTGATATTGATCACTTTAAAATGATTAATGATCAGTATGGTCATCCAATGGGCGATGAAGTATTAAAAGAAACTGCAAAGATATTCGCTTCAAGTTTTGATCCAAATGATTTTGTTGCTAGAGTGGGTGGCGATGAGTTCGGGGTACTATTTACCATTAAGTCCCCAGATCAACTAGAAAAAACAATTCAGCATATCAATGAAAATTTCGATGCATTTAACTTAACTAAGAAATTTCCTTTTGAAGTTAGGTTAAGCATGGGAGCTGAAATTTATAATGCAGACGTATATGAAAACGTAACCGAATTTGTAAAACGCTTAGATGAGCTAATGTATGCTCACAAGGAACTTTAATTTCATTAATAATTAAAAGGTAAACTAACTATTTTGAATTACTTTCAAAATTGACTTGTTTACCTTTTTTTTATATGTATAATTTCGAGTATTATACTTTAGGGACCTTTTTTCGAAATTGGACTAAAAGGACTCCTGCACTAACAATTAATATACTGATTACTGTCTTAAATGTGAATGGTTCTTCCAAGAAGAGCCATGATAATATTGCAATTTGGATTAGCATCGTGTTATTGATAATACTTGATTCAATCGATAGCAACTCTTGCATTGTTTTATTCCACAACGTAAAGGCAACTGCTGTATTTACTACTGCTAAGAATACAATAATTCCTATATTACGAATGCTAATCGGATTAAACCCTTCTGTAGAAAAACCTGTTATTAATAGTAATACTCCACCAATGCCCATACTAATAGTTGTGATTAAAATGGGACTTAGTTTCCTTTCTTTATTCACAGATCTTCCTAGCATAGTTGCCATTGCATTTGATATTAAACCTACAGTCATTATAATATACCCAACTGGTTCTCCTTGAAGATCTTCAAGAGGAAAGAAATAAATGACAATTCCAATAAGAAAAATGAATACACCTACAATATTCCAAATCGTAGGTTTTTCATTTAACAATCTAGAAGCAAATATCAAAATAATCAGTGGTGTAAAATTAAGAAATAATGATACCTGAATTGCTGGAAGATAATAAAGCCCCAAATACTGCGCTCCTTGTGTTAAAAAGTACATAATAAATCCAAGCATGATTAAAGAAATCCAGTTACGCTTACTTATGTTTTTAAATTCGTTCAGTTTTCCAGAAAATATCATATATGCTAAAAGAACAGTGGCAGCTATGGTATATCTAAGCCCGGCAAAAGTTATTGCAGATACTTCTTCTAACCCATATTTAATTAATACAAAAGATGTGGACCACAAAAACGTAACAAATAATGCTTGAAGTATAGCGAATAGGTGTTTTTTGTCTGACATTGTTTGTTTCTCCTTTAAAATTATTAATGCTATGCATATCATAGTTAAACTATATGAAAGTGTAGCTTTTCATGATAGGTATTCAAAATATCAATTTATTGTTTTCCTGATGGAAAGAAGGATAAAAAAAACCTAGACCTATCGATATAACAAATAGGATTGACGTTGAAATCATCATTTGAATCCAACCAACGTTCGAACTTAAGAAAGCCAAGTCAATGATGGGAAGTAAAAGAACAAAGTTCATAATTACAATCAAGATTACCCATTTTTTTTAGTTTTAATTTATTTTTGAGTTCCATAAATGACAATAGCGATAAATACTGTTGCACCCCAAAATACGTAAGAAAAAAGGTACATAAATTCATACCACTCCGTATTAAGAACATGAATGAATTCCGGGTCGAATGCAAGCCTTCCAGATGCATAAATATTTGGCAATAGAAAGACAACTGCTCCAAGCAAAAGTACAATGAAAATGGCAATTCTCGACTTATTTGACATCAAATAAAACCTCTTTGATTAATACTAAGATAATTATTATTCTTTTTACAATCTGTTAGTAATAATCAACTCATATATACTAAAAGCATATCATTTAAGTTGTTAATATGCAATCTAGATTTTTCATGATGGAAAAACAAATGTCTTTTAAATTATCATTGAATATATAAAATATTGAGGATTGTAAATAAATAATGATTATTATATTTTCAAGCAGAATATATACTGGTAAAATTCATACATAAATCAGTATTGAAATAAGCAATTCATTCGCCTAATAAACACGATATAAAAATGTCACTACTTAGTCCGTCATTTTATACAAAGATAAATTTTTATCTGAAAGATTCATTACGATTTGTGAACAATTATTTTTGAAAACAACTTGTTAATCCAATCTCTATAAGTAATTTGATAATTGAATAAATCTTGATTCGTTTCTATAAGCGTCGAACTCTTTTCTTTCAAGTCGATTTATATAAGTATCAAAATCTGGCTGTTCTGAATTTGTAAAGGTTTTTTCTGGTAAATTGAACTGAGAATTAACAATGATAGAAGTATATTTTGCATCATCTTTAAGTGAATCATAATATATTGCTAATCCTTTTGCTTTTTCTAAAACTAAATACATATCATCAACCATGCCTAATTTGGCATAATAGATACCTAAATAAGTATAGAATCTTCTCAAACGATTACTATAGAATAAGTAGTTTTGATCGTAAAGTATCGTTTCTATAATTTTAATTGATGTCAATATTATATCTATCTTTTCATTTGTGGAGTAAACTTCTCCACCTTGAAGATTAGAAGTAAGACTAAATACATTCATTGATAATTGATCCATCAATGTCAGTATCATCTTCTGGGTATACTTGTTAGCTTCACTTCCTCTATAAGCATGTTGAAGTAGAAAGTCTTTTGAGTGCCACATTGATGGTCTTTGATTGGCTATCTCTATTGCTTTATCAAATTCTTTCAAATCAATATAAGAATAAAACTTAGTACTTATTGCGCTATCAATTAATCTATAATCGTTCGAGTCATTAATAATTGCATCGCAAAGTTTGATTGCTTCCTTTGCATTTTGCTCCATTAGATGTTCATGTGTTGATTTAGTAATA
The DNA here is from genome assembly GCA_028691315.1 of Candidatus Izemoplasmatales bacterium. Classification (GTDB taxonomy): domain Bacteria; phylum Bacillota_I; class Bacilli_A; order Izemoplasmatales; family Hujiaoplasmataceae; genus JAHIVB01. The sequence continues at coordinate 7,781 of JAQUZN010000067.1, forward strand.
AGTATAAGTGACTCTGCTAACTTTGACATCATTGAATAATTTTTAGGATATTCTTTAAGTCCTTTTCTCATAATTTGAATTGCTTCGAAGATTTTACCTTTATTGCTTAAATCATTATAAATCTCTAATGTATTCTTTAAATAGATTTCTTCATTCATATTCTCATTATCTAGTAAATAATCAATAGTAACTCCAAAGAAATTTGAGATAGGCTTTAACAACTTAATATCTGGTAACGTAATTTCATTTTCCCATTTACTAATAGCTTGATAAGAGACATCCAGATAATTTGCTAAGGTTTCTTGAGTCATTCTTATACTATTTCTTAAAGTTTTAATTTTTAATCCAATACCCATTTTTATCAACTCCTATACATATTTAATCATTTAATCGTTATTAAAACAATAACTTGTTTTGATAATGAGTATCTATCATAGGTTGAGTTATTCAATTTATAGGTTATTAAAATACACTATTATTATGCTTTCTTAAATTATAAAAACGGCTTAATATAGCCGTTTTTATAAATTTATAAACTAAATATAATCATATTGTGTAAGACAGGCTATCTCGAGACAATTACAAACTCCCTCTGTTTGAAGTTGTCACAAAATTGAAATATAAATTACGGCTTATCCTAACTTGAATCGTAACTTAAAATCCATTTATACAGACTATTTTAACTCTTTAAAATTATGCAGATCTCGCTGCACCAATTAAATATATATCTTCATGATAAATAAAATTATATTTTATACCGTGTGGCAAAAGGTACTCTTTTAAATAAATACTATATCTCTTTCTGAAAGATTTTAAGTTATGAAAAGTAGTCCCTTCTACAACAATACTTACACTCTTAACTTTACCACTTACGCTTTTTGCGCTCAGTGTGAATAAAGCAGTAAATATTGCGGCAATCTTTGCAGCTCGGTCAATGATTCCAAAACAAGGGTATTTTACTAAAATTCGATGTTTGTTTACGCTATATAGACTATATATAGCATTTTTTTCGCCTAATAAAAAATCATTTATAATCTTATGTGAAATGTTAGGCTGCAAATGACTAAAATCTACTTTTGGCTCTAATTTTGTTTTGAAATGGTATAGTAAAAGTAGACATGTTAAAAAAGATTAACACAGTCTACTTCCCTTTGACAAGTGCACCTTGTATCATGTAAGATTTTAGTATACATTTAGATATCAACAAACTGTTGTTTCTAGTGTATACTTTTTTTATAGGACAACAGTCCTAAACAGAAACTAGTTTAAGTAATGTCAGTTTGTATCAAGGG
>JAQUZN010000068.1 GCA_028691315.1 Candidatus Izemoplasmatales bacterium
TTACTTGTTCATCTGTAAAATAATATAATCCCATTTCGTCACCAACTTTCTTTTTCTCTATTATAAAGCAAAAACCCTATAGCCAGGGTCTTTTTTTAAAGAGTCCGTTCTATAGGGTACATTTTATTACAACTGATACAATAACAAGAAAGATTACAAAAAGAACTCGCAAAGATTGATGAATTGTAGGGTTATCTTTAATTGATTTAATAGAGTACTTCGTAAAAATAGTTTGGCGTTTCTTTTTGAATAAGAGCTTTGCATATAAAAATAAAATGATATCAAAGCCCTGAAACATAACTATAATCGACAAAATAACAATAAGAATAGCATTCGTCCCCGTCGAGAACGGTTCTATCCATTTAACAATAGCCAACACAAGCAAGGAAAATATTCCAAGGAAGTAATTGGCGTGAAATTTTTTATATCTTAAGTCCGAAGACAACTCAATATTCGACTTTTTCTTCATCTGAAATTGAAGAGTAAATACTTCAATTAATAAAAATAATGCTGTTCCTATAAAAGCAAGCAAGAAGGTCCATATTTGATAGTTCACAAAATGATGAATTCCGTATATAATTCCTGCCATATTGACTAAAAAAAGCGTCAGTAAAGCAGAGATAACTGAACTTATGAGTAAGAAAATGCTAATTTCAATTGTCCATATACTAAATAAATAATTTTTGCTTGCGCCAAGGATGGATAATACGCCAGACTGAATGGGATACTCCCTAAAATACAGATGAAATAATGAATGCAAAACTAAAATTAATGCAAATAACATTAAAACCCCAACGCCAAAAAATAATACCGAGTTATACTTTGCCAAACGTGATATTTCCGTCAAATCAATTGTTTGCTGGATTTGGTAGTACTTATACTCTAAGTCATTATTGAGTATATCAATGAATGCCTCCGGAGTTATTGTAGAAGCTAAGTTGACATATATGACATTCCCTAGGTTTCCTAAATTCGACAGCCCATACATGTCCCTCATCAACGTATCTTTTAAAACAAATACTTTGTCTCCAGTAAATACACTGGTATCATCTATAATACCTTCAATGACAAAATCATAATTAACATTATTGATATAAATTGACATCACGTCATTTAGGCCTAAATCATTTTTAGTTGATAAAGATGAAGTAATAACCATTCCTCTTTCACTTAATAAAGGCACATCTAGATTAATTAGTCGTTCTAGTTCATAAGTATCCGCAGACATAATTTCAACATAAAATGACGAATCAGGCTCACTAACAAGTGTATATATATTTAAGAAAACCGAAGAATATACGATATCCTCATGATATACGAGTTCTAGGTTTCGGTTATTTATAATCCGAACTTCTGAGTTTTCATCATACGAAATAATAACATCAGTTGATGCATACCTTTCAAGCGCATCATAATAATAGACTTGTTTCATAACTGAAAACATGGAAAATATTAACATGAGTAAAGAAAATAGGATACTAAGTGTAAAAATAACGATAAATGAACTGCCTTTTTTTGCGAGAATATTTCGAATGGCAAATCGACACTTAAACCGAATTTTTTTCATCGTTTTTTACCATTCCATCAAGAAGTGAAATTTTGCGCGAACAAAATTTCAAGTTATCGATATTATGAGTAACCATAATAATCGTTATATTTTGTTCGAGATAGATTTTTTGAAGCAAATTCATAATGTCTAAACCATTTTGATAATCTAAATTACCAGTCGGTTCATCGGCAAATATAATTTTCGGATGATTTACGAGTGCTCGTGCGATAGCAACTCTTTGTTGCATTCCTCCAGATAATTGATTAGGATATAAATCCTTGAATTTGGACATGCCGACCCACTCTAGGACTTCTGTTATTTTATCTAAATTATAGTTTTCAGAAATCATCATTACGATTTCTATGTTTTCAAATACTGTCAAATTTGGTAACAAATTATAAAATTGAAAAATAAAACTAATATCCTTTTTTCTTATATTTTGAATATCTAGCAAAGAATACTCATTCCATTTTTTGTTAAATATTGATATATCTCCTGAACTAGGTTTTTCAAGTCCTGATAAAACATATAACAATGTTGTCTTTCCAGAACCAGATGGCCCCACGATTCCGCAGAACTCATGACTAGTAAACTGAAGTGATATATTCTTTAAAACGGAAATTTTGATTTCATTATTTTGATAAAATTTATTCAACTTATTTGTTTCCAAAACAACCATTTTACCAACTCTTCTCATAAAAATTCATCGCGAATACATCACAAGTATGATTATATCACGCTATTGTTTTTCGCGCAATATCACTTGGAATACGAAAAAAAACAAGACAATGTTAATTTGTCTTGTTTGAAGGACTACTTGGCATCTTACACTTTACATGATTTATTTCATAAACCAACCAAACATAACCTATGATTAATAGGATTAGTGATATAAATTTATACGGGAGACCAGCAAGGGGTAATACCGCCATAGAGAATGTTATTCCGATTGCCGCAAAAAATGTAACAACGCAAGGTGTACATCCATAAGTTAACATTCCAAAAAAAACTGCTACACTACTCAAAAATGTTCCCTTACCTTCTTTTCCTGTTTGTTTCATTAAAGCAGTACTTAATCCCATCATGAAAGCACTGAGTATAGACATAAAAAAATTAAGGAAAATATTGGTAATGACTAGAAATAATCCATAATTTTCTATCATTTGTCCATATCCACCATTCAATGAATCTAGCACAAAATACAAGACAGAAAAAAATATAAAAAAAATGATTCCTTGAATGATATATCTTTTTTGAGTTTGCATCGCCAAGATTGTTTTAAACATGATTCTCTCCTTCAAATAGCTTTATATATTCTCGATATCCCAGTTCTTCTAGTTTCTCATAGGGAATAAATTCAAGAGCAGCCGAATTAATGCAATATCTTGCTGAACCTAATTCTTTTGGTCCATCAACAAACAGATGTCCCAAATGCGAGTCTGCATCAACGCTTCTTACTTCTGTTCTTATCATTCCATGTGATATATCCCTTATATTATTTAGTCTAGCAATCGATTTAGAAAAACTTGGCCACCCACATTCTGAATCAAACTTATCAAGAGAAGTGAATAAAGCCTCTTTTGAGACAATATCAACATAAATTCCTTTTTCATGATGATTCCAATATTCGTTCCGAAAAGCTGGCTCGGTCGCGCATTTTTGAGTCACGTTATACTGCACTGCATTAAGTTTTTTTAAAGCATTGTCTTTTTCATCAATTTTCATCATACTTCACCAAAATAATTATATCACGGTCAATACTTTCCCAAAAAGATAACGCATAAAAAAAAGCGATGACGTATCGCTTCTTATCTATTTGTATATAGTTAATTTATTCTTTCCTGTATTTTTTGAAACATACATTGCTTTATCTGCTTGAGTAATAAACTCATTTTGATCGCTTACGTGATCCCACAAAGCAATTCCAACACTGAAAGATAGTGGTATGGATTTCATCTCAGAAATATCGACTTTTAGAATACTTTTCATAATTTTATCGCTAATAATCGCTGCTTCTTCAGGAAGAGTATTTGGTAAAATAACTAAAAATTCATCTCCACCATATCTAGAACAAATATCCACGTTTCTTGTGTTATACAAGATAGAATTTCCAACTGATTTTAACACCTTATCGCCTACATAATGACCATAATTGTCATTTATTTCTTTAAAGTAGTCCACATCTAGCATGATGACTGAAAGCGGGCTATTTTTGAACCTTGCTTCTCTAATCGCTTTTCTTAATCTAGACTCTTGATATCGTTTTGAGTATAGTCCAGTCAAATAATCTTTGTTTAAAGCTTCCATCCTAATATCAAAAAATTTAAATAATAAAAATGTTGAAACAAAAACCAAAAAAATAAGTCCAAGCAATAATACAAGTTTAACCGAGGAAATAATATTAGATACATAGCTAAGAGAAAAATCAACACCAACAAGACCAACTACAACCGATGTATCATGGTTAATAATCGGCGCATACCCAGTTAAGTACACACCCCATGGCTCAAAATCCGTAAGTGGTGTAATCACGACAACACCTTCAGAAAACGCATGGCGTTCATACTCTGTCATGACATCAACAGACCCTATTACCGAAAAAAACTCACTATTTGTATCTTCGGCATCAAAAATATAGGCAAATGTTTGGTCATCAATGTACTTGATGGTATAAATATAATCAGCTCCAATAATAGAGTTCAGCCCATTTAAAATCCCAATCATTTTATTGTAATATGATACATCATAATTCAAATCGGAATAATTTTCATAATCAGCAAGGGTTTCGTAGGAGGATATATCTTCTTCTATTAAATCCGCAATTGAAACTGCCACATTACGAGCATTTCTTCCAAGTTCTTCAATTACTAACCCTTTAATATTTGTATAAAGAAGATAACTTGGAATGGAAAAAAAGAACAACGAAAAAAGGAATACAAACAAAATGATTATGAATCTTCTCTTCGTCACCGCAAACATTGGTTTTCCTCTTCTCTACAAATTTTCAATATTATTATACAATATTATCTCTGAAAATCAATGAATAATCATGAAAACAAAACTTTAAATGTTTTCCCTAACAAAAGGCATACTCATACATCTTGGTCCGCCTCTTCCTCTTGATAGTTCACTAGAAGGAATAAGATGAACAACAATTCCGTTTTTTCTTAAGATGTCATTTGTAATATGATTTCTTTCGTAAACTATGACTTCACCTGGTCTTAATACTATCGTATTTGCGCCATCATTCCATTGTTCCCTGTCAGAAGAGACAATATCGTCTCCACCACAAGCAATTAATGTAATTTTACGATTTAAATATTTTTCTAATATTTTATCTAGTTTTCCTTCAATTGGAACTACTGTTAATTTGTATGGCTGAGTTTGATTCTTAGTCAGCTCATATGCCTTAATTCCATTTCTTAACTCATTGTGGATTAAAAATTTTCCGTAATCTACTTGAGTAAATACCGTGTCTAAATGCATAAATGCGCGACTTTTCGGTATATCAAAAGCCAGTATTGTTTCAAAACTAGTAGGAAAATAGTAAAATAGGTTTTTTGCGAGTTTTTCGATTGCGGCAGGATGAGTTCTTTGAGAAACGCCAACCGCAAGAATCTTATCTGATAATACAACAATATCTCCACCCTCAATTGTGGATTGATAATCTCTTTCATAGTATAAAGGAATGTTGCATTTTCCGTAGGCTGGATGATATTTAAAAATGTATGAGCCATATATCGTTTCTCTACTTCTAGTCGAAGTAAACATCTTACTAATAGATACTCCATTACCAATCACAGAAAAAGGGTCTCTTGTAAAATATAAATTTGGCATGGGGTCAGTGACAAATGGGTAATCTCTAATATAATCTGATAAAGTTCTCTTGGTAAAATTAGGAACTTCTGATTTTCTGATTCCAGACATTGTTTTTTCAACCATTTTTTTTGTAGAAGAAAAAGATTGTAAATATAAAGTGATAACTTCTTTTAATGTATCACTTGTCACGTTGGACTCTTCAATAAATTGTTTGATAAATGTTGTTTTAATTTCTAAACTGCTGTCTAAGGTTTCTGCCATTAAATCGGAAAGATAGAGTACTTCCACACCATTTGATCTAAATACTTCTGCAAATTGGTCATGTTCAATACGTGCCAATTCTAACCAAGGAATGTCATCAAACAGAAGTTGCTCAAGCCACTTTGGCGTCAGATTTTCTAACTCTTCACCAGGCCTATGTAAAATTACTTTTTTTAAAGGTCCAATTTCTGAAAAAACATTTAATTCTTTCATAACTAATCTCCTTGATTTACAATTTTATTCTACTGGTTCAAACTTAGCGGTAAAATGCCTTAGAATTGGTGACTCATATACAAATTTTACACCTTTAATGGCACTTCTTCTTTCAAAAACCTTAATTACACACATTGCCACATATCTCAAGTGTTCCTGTGTATATGTTCTTCTTGGAATAGTCAGTCTCATGAATTCGGCGTCAGCTTTGATATTTTCCATCGTATCCGGATCTCTTCCCAATAATAACGATCCTATTTCAACAGCACGAATACCGCCTTCTAAATATAATTCATTACAAACAGCCTGTGCAGGAAACTGGTCATATGGGATATTAGGACACATTTCCTTACAATCAACAAAGATTGCATGACCACCCGCAGGGTATTGAATTGGAACCCCCGCATCTCTTAATAAATCACCAAGGAATCTTACTTCATCAAGCCGGTATTGTAAGTATTCTTCTTCAAGAGCTTCGTTAAGTCCTACCGCTAAAGCATCCATATCTCTTCCGGCTAACCCTCCATATGTTGGGAACCCTTCCATAGGGACAATCCTTGTTTGACATTGTTGGAAGAAAGCTACATCATTCTTGATTGCGATTAATCCACCGATATTTACTAAACCATCTTTTTTAGAACTCATTAAAAATATATCTGCTAAATCGAATGTTTCTAGTGCTATTTCGCGAACTGATTTATTTTTATACGCTTCTTCTCGTAGTTTAATAAAATACGAGTTTTCAGCATATCTAGCACCATCAATTAACAAGGGAATGTTATTATTTTTGGCAATTTTGGCAACTGCCTTCATGTTTTCTAAACTTACTGGTTGTCCACCGGCAGAATTATTAGTAATAGTCATGATAATGCCAGCAACATTTTCTTTATGATATTTTTGAATGATTTTTTCTAATAACTCAAGATCAAAGTTTCCTTTAAATGGATAATACTGGTGAATATCAAAACATTCTTTACACACCGAATCGATGGCTCTCGCACCGGCCATTTCAACGTGTGCCCTTGTCGTATCAAAATGGATATTACTGATGAAAACCATACCTGGATGTTTAACTAGCAAAGGAATCACAACTTGCTCGGCACCTCTACCTTGATGTGCAGGAATAATATACCTATATCCAGTAATTTCTTTTACAACTTTTTCCAAACGGAAAAAACTAGAGGAGCCAGCATATGATTCATCGCCAATCATTAATGCTCCCCATTGAAAGTGGCTCATGGCTCCTGTTCCCGAATCTGTTAATAAATCAATAAAAACATCATCGCTTCGAAGTTGAAAAGGATTGTATCCAGCTTCTTTTAATTTTTTTATCCGGTCTTCTTTGGATATTAAATGAATAGGTTCAATCACTTTCATTTTAAATGGTGGTAATGAATAATTATTTTGCATGTTTTTGACCTTCCTTCATCGTTTTTTAGTATACTAAGTTCAAAAAATTTCAAAATCTATTTACTGATAAATATGGGGAATGACAAACCTTTTTTCTTTTTGCGGGTGTACAAGAATAATTATACTCATCCCTTTTTCTATTTTGGTACTTAAACGATTCCTTACAACAACTGTGCTTGAAGAAAACGTCGCGCCATTCATCGAATAATGGACCATAATCGTTCCCCTTGATCTGTAAAAATATACCTTTGTAACTTCGGCTTTTTGTTCAATACCTACAGAGAAAATATTACGAATATAGATTATTTTCCATAAACATAAGATAAAAAAGAATAAGGCTCCACAAACAATATAAATACCTTCGGTTAAGAAATCACCAGCAACATAAGTCCCTAAGCTTAGACCTAGAGAGGCAACTCCTCCTAAAAACGTTATTAAAACAAAATAATCATTGATAATCATTTTTGTGAATTTTGGAATATCCCTCATCACTGTCCACCTCATTATATGTATTTTAGTCAAAAATAGCTTTAATTATTTTGCGAATTAGATCTTGTGGTAATTCTTGTGAATGTTGAAACTGGATTGTTCCTTTCGCACAGTGATACCCGATTAAATCTGACTCAAATTCTTGAATAATCTGAGGCCCGGGATAGATTCCAATGTGATTCGTAAAACATGCATAATACAATCGTTTTTTGCCAACAAAAGTGCTTGGTATTCCATATCCAATTTTTTCATTTGCAAGGGGAACTACTTCAAACGAAATCCTTCTAATTATATTTAAACGTTTTTGCAAATCTAATGAATAAGACTTGATGTAATCTTCTACAGTAGAATTTTTAATTTCAACCATTTTATCGTTTCTTATCTCTAGGTTGTTTTTCTTTATTTGGAACATCTTCTTTCATTAAAAAATAAGCCCACGGTTGAGACACTTCTTTTTCATGAACTTGCCAATATTGCAAACGAGAATAAAACCACTCAGTTTCCTTTTTAATGACTTCAAAAATTAATTCTTTATTAGATTCTAAAACGAATGCCGTCAATCCATAAATTACCATATTAATTGCGTGGGTTTCAACGTGAACCGTTCCTAAAACATGCCCCATTGCATGTGCAGCAGCTGAAGCGGCTAAATCCTCTTCAACTTCTTTGGCTGCAATATGGGCATCTAAAGCAGCTCTTTTTGCAACAGGCATCTTAATTTCACCAGTTGCCCAAGCTAATGCCTTGTTTACAGCCTCTCTTGGGCGAAAATCCTTAGGATATCTTTTTTCAAAAATATCGAGAATTCTTGCGGAACAATCAAGTACCCATAAAACTAAAGTTCGGTGATTTTGCTCTTCGATTAACACCCTAATCGGTTGTAATACTTCGCTTTCTCTATTAAATAGTAATTTCGACATATAAAACTCCTGGTTTGCTGAAACATTCTTTTTCAATATGTATAGATTAATCTGGAATATATTATTAACAAAAACAACGTTTTAAATTTCTATTTAATCTTGGAACGAAACTAAAAAAAGAAGATCTCACATATCTCCATAATAACGATTCGGACAGTATGGTTAGAAAAATACTGTTTACAATTACAATTATAAAAAGGAAAACTATATGAATTCCACCTTGAAGATTTAATTTAAATGTAAACGTTTTTTTATAAAAAAATGTGATATTTCTTTAATATAATGACAAATTTTAACACTTCAAGTATATCATATACTTTGTTATTTTCAAATACAATCATTGAATAATGGTATTAT
>JAQUZN010000069.1 GCA_028691315.1 Candidatus Izemoplasmatales bacterium
CTTTTAGAGAAAATTATTTATGTGAGTGATTATGCTGAAGAGTTAAGAACATTTGAAACTAAAGATATTCGTGAACTTGCATTTCATGATCTTGATTTAGCGGTTTATAAAGTCTTAGTTCATGTAAAAAACCATTTAGACTTAACAAATGAAAAAGTTGTGGGTCTATCAATAGATGCAATCAAGTATTACCAAAATCGTTTCAATGGAGGAATTTAATGACAGAACTTTTACCGATTGTTGTGAAAGTAATGAGTGATTTGATATTGAAAGACATTCGAATTTATGATTTTAAGGACGTCTCTCCCTACTATGATTATCAAGTTATCGCATCCGCGACAAATGAAAGACAAGTTGGCGCATCAATCCATCGTTTAATTGATGCATTACCAAAGGATGTCCCTTTTAAAATTGAAGGTAAATCTGAAAACAGATGGATATTATTTGATTTAGGAAATATTATTGTCCATGTCATGCATCAGGAGACCAGAGAATACTATCAAATCGAAAAACTCTTTGTTGAACGCAAACAATTATCGATGGAAGGTGTCTTAGGTGAGTTATGATCTTTTAGCGACATTTTATGATGCGTTTATCGATCCTGATGTCTATGAAGAGTATCTTAGATTAGTTGATAAATACACCTCTAGAGGAACTTTGCTGGATATAGGGTGTGGAACTGGTACTTTATCTTTAGAGCTGGCTAGAAGTGGTTTCTTTGTAACTGCGACCGATTTGAGCGAAGAGATGTTGCAGTTTGTAGACTATCGGGCCAAAGAAGAGAAGTTGGAGATTGAAATTGCTGTTTATGACATGCTAGATCCAATCCCAGTAAAATTTGATGTAATTGTTGCATCGATGGATGTAATTAACCATTTATCCGACTTAGAGGATGTAAATTTTGGATTTACTAATATTTTTGATGCTCTAGAATTGAATGGTGTGTTTATCTTTGATGTACTTAGTGCAGAATATATTGATGCATTAGATGGATATGTTGAAGATGATGAAGAGTTCCATTTTCATTGGGAGTCGCATAAAGGTGAATCTCTTCATAGTATTATCCATTCGATAAAAATCGAAATTGAGAATCAAATCGAAGAAGTAAATATCTTCGAACAAACCCATGATGTTTCTTTATACGACGAGATTTTATCAAAAGTAGGGTTCTCTGTAATCGAAAGAGTTATAATGCCAGAACGAACAATATTTGTTGCACAAAAAACAGAATAAAGAAAGATATCAAATCTAGCGTACTATTTGAATGAGGTGATGAGTTTGAACACATTCATTCAAAAATACGGTGGATTTTTTTTGCTTTTTATTGGGATTGTAGGAATATTTTTACTTAATCTTCAAACGACTTCGTCAGATGCAGTAGTGATAACCACGAATGCAAGTAATTACGAGCAAACTTTGCTTACAACAGAAGTTGAGATTTACTATGTTGATATCAAGGGCGAAATTCAATATCCAGGAGTATATGCGGTTGGAAAATTGATGCGAATTTCAGATGTTGTCCAAATGGCTGGTGGTTTTTTAAACGATGCGGACACTTCTACAATTAATCTCTCAAAAAGTGTATATGATCAAATGGTTATTTTTATTCCGAAATTAAATGAAGAAGAAACATTCATTTCAAATAATGACGACTATTTTGTAGATGTAAAAGGAGCTGTATTATATCCTGGAGTATATTCTGTAGCTGAAGGTACAAGGGTGTATGAAGTTATAGCTTTAGCAGGTGGTTTTTCAGATGAGGCAGATTCCTCAGGCCTCAATCTATCACAAGAAGTAGTTGACGAGATGGTAATATACGTGAATACTATTGCTTCTGAAAGTGATAGCACTAGTGATTTATTTAAAGTTTTTATTGGTGGAGAAGTTCTAAACCCGGGTGAGTATTATGTGAGTCAGAAGAATACTTTACAGGACTTAATTACCATGTCAGGCGGTTTACTAAATTCCGCCAATACCATCAACTTAGCATACTTATTAAACCTGTATGAAGGTTTTACGATTACAATTCCTAAAAATTCAGACTCAGGTATGATTACTACTCCCTCTGAATCCAATAAAATCAATTTAAACACAGCAAATCTAGAGCAGTTAATGACTTTAAAAGGTATCGGAATAATTCTTGGACAACGAATCATTGATTACCGAGCAGAGTTTGGTTTCTTTGACTGTATAGAAGATGTTGTGAATGTGTCTGGTATCAAAGATAATGTTTATGAACAAATTAAAGATTATATTACAGTCTGAAGCATCAAAGTATATCCATCTTGCGATTGTTTTATCGTTATATATTGGAAGTGAAAGAAGCATCATATTTTTGCTTCTTTTATTTATTGAAATTGTCTTTCTTTTTCGAAATGCAAAGTCTTTTCTATTGATTGTACTTATATTTTTATTACTCTTTCAATTCAGGAACTTTTTTACCACGAATCACGAGCTTGATTCGTCAAAAACTTCGCTAACAGGTAAAATAACTCGGGTTTATTCTAATGGTTTTGTTTTATTTACAGAAAAAGAAAGTGTATACGTATATTCGTTAGAATTTTCTCAGTTACTTCCAGGGGATATAATCACGATTCAAGGTTCATTCTTTGAGAGTGAGATTCATCAAGTGAAACATGCTTTTGATTATAAAACATATCTGTCGACGCTTGGAATATATAATCAGTTTTATGCATCAAGCATTATGGTCACAAGCCATTCTTTTAGTATTTTAGAAATTAGTCAAAGAATTCTTTACTGGATTCAAAATACTTTTGATAAAGAAACAATTCCTTATCTTATCATGTTTATTTTGGGTAATGATGATTATATGGATGAAACCAAGATATCTATGTTTCGAACTTTAGGGATTTCACATTTATTTGCAATATCAGGAATGCATGTAGGGTTTTTTATCTTCTTACTTGAAAAAATACTGAATAGGTTCTATATGCCCAAGAAAACAAAATCAGGGATTATCGTCTGTTTTTTATGTTTATACAATATTATCACTGGTTTTCTAGTATCCATATTAAGAGCATCTATCCAAGTGACACTGATTTTTATTAGTAAAGAGCAGAAGTGGTTTTTCTCAAAAACCGATTTATTAAGTTTCTCATTTGTTTTTTTCTTGTTTGTTGAAAAAAACTTAATCTATCAAGTTGGATTCCAACTAAGTTATTTAATTACGTTTGCAATTATCTTAGGGCAAGAACTATTTAAACAAAAGTCACCACTAACAAAAATGATTGAAATTAATCTTTTTGCGACGCTTTTTAGTTTGCCAATCATTTTGGAAATGAATGGGTATTATGGACTTCTTTCAATTATAGCTAGCGTGTTTTTTTTAGAATTTGTGAGTTTACTATTTTTACCGATTGCCATTATGACGATGATTTTCCCTATGTTATCAGGTGCTTTTCTCCAGTGTATTTATCTATTTGAATGGCTCTTAGTTGCTTTTGAAAATGCGAATATTTTAATATCATTTAATTTCCCTTCACTTATTCATAAAACCATTTATTATATAGGCATTATTCTTTTAATCATTAACTATATGAAAAAAAAGAGGATTATTAATCCGCTTTTGATCATTACTTACAGTTTTTTATTGTCGTTTTTGGTCCCTATGAATCCACTAGTAACCAAAGTGATTTTTTTGGATGTTGGTCAAGGAGATGCAACCTATATTCATAGCGGATCTTGTAACATATTAATTGATACGGGGCCAAGGGATGATTATGATACCGTCATCAATTTTTTAAAAGGAGAAAATATTTCATCTTTAGACGCACTGATTATTACTCACTTTCACAGTGATCATTTTGGGGAAGCAAGAGATATTTTAGATGCGGTTTCTGTAAGCCATTTATACGCAAATAAAGAATCCTCTGATTTTCCCGAAATATCAGTACTAGAGAAAGGAAATGAAGTTAAGTGTGGAAATCTTCAGTTTTTCGTTTTACATAGCGATACTTTATCTGTAAACGAAAATAATAATTCACTAGTTTTGTTCTCTCATATTGGAACGGACAATTACCTATTTTTAGGTGACATTGAGAGTGACGAAGAAGTGAGCATAATTCCATTTATAACAGAAGATATCGACATTTTCAAAGTCGCACATCATGGAAGTGAAACCTCTTCGACAAAAGCATTTATAGAAAACGTTAAGCCTAAAATTGCAATAATATCCGTTGGGAAGAATACGTATGGTCACCCAAGTAATGATATTATCAACCGTTTTCAACAATCAAACATTGTTGCATTTAGAACTGATCAAGTGGGCACCATTGAAATTACTTATATTTTTAACGACAAAATGAGATATCTCACTCACTTTATGTTTGGGATTGGTGTTGAGAAAAGACAACTGCTTTCATGTTTTTTATACTAGATTAGTACTTTTGTTTCATCAAAAAAAATGATATAATACACCTGGTGATAAAATTGGAAAAAGTATTATATTTGCTTTATGGAACTGATTCATATCTATGTAAACAAGAAATTCAAAAGATCATCGAAATCAATCACATCGAACAGGAAAGTGTTGAAAGCTATGATTTAGATGAATCTTCAATTGAAGATGCACTATCAGCAGCGATGACCATTCCTTTTTTATCCGATTTTAAAGCAGTGATTTTATTTAATGTTTGGAGTTTATCTCAATCAAAGACTGGAAAAGATGCTAAAGAACTAGATGAAGGATTTAAAAGGTATATTGAAAATCCAAATCCATCCACATTTTTTGTTATCGTTGTGCCAAGCGAAAAATTAGACACAAAAAATCCAACAGTTAAGTATTTACTTGATTATGCGATAGTTACATTATGCCAAACAAAAGACTCCGAAGACTTATATGGAAAAATAAAAAATGTAGTTAAAGAACACAACCAGACAATCGACGCCAACGCTTTACAACAATTTATTGGACGAGTAGGTTCTGATCCAAGAACGTTAGAAAACGAAATCGATAAGTTATTGCTTTTTACTGAGGGAAAACCGAAAATAGATTTACAAATGGTACGCGAGATTACTTCAAGAAATTTAGAAGAAAACATTTTTTCACTTGTAAACGCCATTTTAAGTAAAGATAAGCAAGTAATGATGAACATTTACCAAGATCTGATAAAAGTCAATATTGATCCAGTGTGGATGATTGGTGTTATTATGAACAAATTTCAAGAAATATTATATACCAAAGAATTATTAAAACAGAATCGTCGTTTTGATGAGATTATGAAATACTTTCAAGCTTCAAAAGGAAGAGTATATTATATGGTTAAAAATGCCAAAGAAATCGAAGACACCTTGTTAATGGACTATTTTGAAAGGCTAGGCTTATTAGATTTCCAAATAAAAAGTGGTCAAATTGATAAAGAACTTGGGCTTGAATTGTTTTTATTTCAAGTCATCTAGTCTGTATAAAGAAAAAAAAGCCATTCGGCTTTTTTTCTTTTTATTGAATCTTATTCACTTGTAAAGTTAAACGAGATTTTTGTCTAGATGCGTAATTTTTATGATGAACGCCTTTAGAGACAGATTTGTCTAATTTAGTATATGCAAGACTGAGAGCTTCTAAAGCAGCTGCTTTATCTTGTTTTAATACTGCTGATTCCACATTTTTAATTGCTGATTTTAATGATGACTTAAACGATGAATTAGCTTGATGACTTTTTTCATTCGTTAAATTACGTTTCATTTGGGACTTAATGTTTGCCATATA
The DNA here is from genome assembly GCA_028691315.1 of Candidatus Izemoplasmatales bacterium. Classification (GTDB taxonomy): domain Bacteria; phylum Bacillota_I; class Bacilli_A; order Izemoplasmatales; family Hujiaoplasmataceae; genus JAHIVB01. The sequence goes on from JAQUZN010000069.1 coordinate 5,726, forward strand.
ATCACCTCCATAGACATTAGCGTTATTATTGTATCAAATTATATGCAAAAAAGCAATATTCATAATCAATTATTTTTTTGAATAAAACAATAAATGAGATTTTTTGTCATCTTATTAAAAAAAACAGGAAAGTCAATGTCGTTTTTTTATATATATGTTATAATCAAATACAGTTTTTCATGTTTATTCATTTTATTATATCGAAAATTTGACACATTATGGGGGCTCAATAAAATGCGTGAATATAAACATTATTTTCAAGATTTATGTAGAAGGGTTAATTATCGCAGTGTCGTTTTTTGGAAAGAGTCGGGAGAAGTCCTCGCTTTTCATGATGGTGAAAAGAAAGAATTTCCAAAGAAGTGCCATATTAACATTCAGTATGACTTAATACCAAAAGAAAAATCTAAAGTATTTTATGGACTGAATTTAACAATCGATTATAAAACAATTATATGTAGTGGGTCGGTAAATATTATCGACATCGAGTCTAGGGAATTGGTCCTAGCATTTTTTGATCCACATATCAATCAATTTCGTGATAATCAATTGCCTCGAGTATTGTGGAAATCCAAACAGTGTGTTTACTTAGGACATAGTGATTATATTCCATTCGAGAACTGTTTAAAACATTCAATGGTAGGATTTTCCGATAATGAACTATTTAAAGAAAATTTGAAAGACACTTTTAAATCTACAGATGAAGCGATATTTACAAAGGAAGTCTGTTTCTGGGACACTTTTGGGTCTATTCGCGTCAATTCTTTTACATCCATGATTAAATATCAAAAATTTCCATATTATTCTTTGCAAAACGAACTTATTGGTTTGATTTTAGTATATACGCCAATCAATGAAACTACAAACTTTGTTTCTGAATCTAAATCTTTTGAACAGAGCGAGATTGATACAATTGTTAAAAAAGCTTTAACCGATTCAAATATTTTTTTAGCAATTCAAAACTATAAATATGGAAAAATCGAATATGTGAGTGATAGTTTCCATCGTCTTGGATATGAGACAGCAACGTTTATAAATGGAACGTTAAAACTAATCGATATAATTCATCCTGATGATGTCAAACGATACCAAAATGAATTAAATGAGACTTTGTTTGATAAAAAAATGATTTATAAAAAACATTGTCGTATTTTAACCAAAACGGAAGAAATTGTCCATGCTAAATTGTCATTTATTCCAATTCTTGATTCATTTCAAGAAATTGCTTCATTGGTTCTCATAATGGAGTTTTATGATTTCTTAGAAAGAGCAGAAGAAAAAAATGAGATTTTACTATCCCTTGCGAATAAAGGGCATATTATCTTCACTTTCAGAAAAATCGACTCGCCATTTCGATTTGAATTTATAACAGGAAATATTTCTCAGTTTGGGTATTCCGAGGAAGATTTATTAAGTGGTAAAATTCGATATGAAGATATCATTCATCACGAGGACCTACATTCTGTTCGTTCACAAATGAATTACTTTATCAAAGAAAATTTAAACCATATTCGTTTGGAATATAGAATTATATCCAGAAGAAGAGGCTTATATTGGGTTGAGGAAAAAATTTATAAAACAAGTATTGATTCCGTAGTTCATTTAGAATCAACTATTCGCAATATTACGACTTCAAAAAGAGCAATTGATGAATTGTTACGATTAAATCAAAATCTAGATCGATTTACTTACAATTCTACTCATAAACATGATTTAGATTTGCATTTTGATCATATTTTGAATTACATTGATTTGTCCACTAAAATAAAGGAATTAAGTCAAAATATATCTCTAGATGTTGCTGTGTTTAATAATTCAGACGAATTAGTAAACTCATTGATGACATCTTCTAAAAACGCTGAAGAATTACTTCATCTTTTATGTGGCGATGAGAATATCCAGATAAAAGATCTTCCAAAATCTCCTTTTGAAAATGTATTTGTCAAAAGTATTCCACTTGGAAACAAATCATTTAGAATAGGAACTATCGTTGTTTTTGGACTGGTTATGGATGCTACAAAAGGGAAACAGTATCATAACCATAATGAAAATTTAAAGTCAATTTCTATCTTTCAAATTGATGATATAATGAATCAACTGAACTCATTTGCTTCGAATGTAGGATATATGATTGATACAACGGCATTAACAATGCTTCAAATTCAATCATCTTCAAATTATAAGGGCGACTTATTAAAAACAAGAAATAAACATGCAATTTTATTAGAAGTTTTAAATATAGCGAACCATAGCGAAACTCCAGAAAAATGCTTTGATGCAGTTTTTGCACAAATTGCTGAGGTTTTTGAGTTATCAAGAGGAACCTTCTTCATTTATAATCAAGAGGAAGATGCGTTTTACTGTAAACAAGAATGGTACTCGACTTATGAAAAACCGCATGTTTTAGAATATCAAAAGATTATAAAAAATGATACTTTTTTTGCAAACTGGCATTTAGATGAACAAAACAGTTTTGCAATTGATTATGATGATGAGATTAAAGATAATTATCACTTCCGTGATTATGCCAAGGCAATTATTGGTGTTCGAGTATCGATTGAGAGAAAACTTTATGGTATTCTAAATTTTGTTGATAATCACTCGATGCGTATTTGGTCAGATGATGATATTATGCTTTTTGAAGATATCGGATATATTTTCTCTTATGTAGCAGAAAAATCGCTTAGTCATGAACAATTACGAATTAATCAAAAACAACTTGAACAAACGTTAGACTCACTTCCAAATGCGGTTGCTATTTTTTCTAAGACTTCTGAAGAACTGCTTCATTCTAACAAAAGTTTCTTAAAAATCTTTCAAAAAAACAATGAAGTACAAACTCATGCAGTAAACTTTCTAAGAACTGTTATGGCTTCAGAAAAAAATGATTTTGTATCGAAAGAGATTTATTTGATTGAAGTAGACCGTTGGTTTTTAATTGAAAAGTCGCCAGTTGATATTGGGTATGGAGAAGATACTTGCATGCTGATTTTGACGGATATTACATCAAACAAAAAAAATGCTGAAATGATGTCAAACCTTGCTTTCCAAGATGTTTTGTCTGGCCTTCCAAATCGAGTTAAATTCGAAATAGAAATTGAAAAAATGTAT